>DASRSD010000184.1 GCA_035656635.1 Pirellulales bacterium | reverse complement strand
GCTCGAAAAGTCGCTGTGGGGTTTTGCCACGCAAACCCTTCGTGATTTCGAAGTTGTCATCGCTGATGACGGCTCCGGCCCCCCGACCCGAGAAACTATTGATCGCACCCGGCATGAAACGGGTTTAAGCATTCAACATGTTTGGCATGAAGACTGCGGCTTCCGCAAATGTACGATATTGAATCGAGCGATTATGGCGGCCCAGGGGAATTACTTGGTGTTCACCGACGGCGATTGCATTCCTCGGCGTGACTTCCTGGAAGTCCACCATCGGTTGGCTGCGCCCGGGCGATTTTTGTCCGGCGGTTATTTTAAACTGCCTTTGGAGTTGAGTCGCATCATCACGCGCGACGACATTGCTGCCGATCGCGCTACTAGGGCTACTTGGCTCCGCGCGTGCGGCTTGCGCTGGAGCCGAAAGAATTTCAAAATCTCCACCGGCCCTCTCATGGCAAAACTGCTTGATACCTTCACCACTACGCGGGCCACATGGAACGGCCAAAACGCATCCGGCTGGAAAGCAGATTTGATTCGTGTGAACGGCTTTGACGAACGCATGGAATACGGCGGGCTAGATCGCGAATTAGGCGAACGTTTGATGAATGCTGGCCTGCGCGGCAAGTTGCTGCGATACCGTGCTGTCTGCGTGCATTTAGACCATGCGCGCGGATACGCGCGCCCCGATTCATTGGCGCGCAACCAAGCAATTCGTCGTGAAACTCGTCGCACTCGTGCGGTGTGGACGGCATATGGAATTGTCAAACAATCGCGACCAGCGCTGGTCCATGCCGCGTGAAAGCGCGCAGTGGTTTGAACAAATTAGATTCTAATTGTCCTGCGGTCATCCGCATCACATCGGCCATGCAACTATCCGTCATCATCAGCACGTACAACCAGCCTGCTTGGCTGGAAAAAGTTATTTGGGGGTATGTCGCGCAGACGCACTGCGAGTTTGAGCTTGTGATTGCCGATGACGGATCGCAGACAGAAACGCGCGACACCATCGATCGGTTGCGGCAAGAAACAGGCCTGGTAATTCGCCACGTGTGGCATGAGGACCGCGGCTTTCGAAAATGCACCATTTTAAATCAGGCGACTTTGCAAACTCGGTCGGAATATCTTGTGTTTACCGACGGTGATTGCATTCCGCGGAGTGATTTTCTGGCTCAACACGCCGCCTCTGCCCGGCCGGGTTGCATGCTATCCGGCAGTACCGTTCGATTGCCCAAAGAGCTCAGTCAGCGGATTACAAAAGCTGACATTCTGACGGGGCAGGCCACGAATTTCCGCTGGTTGTGCGCTCGCGGATTGCCATGGAATTTGAAATTGTTGCGACGCTCTGCTGGCCCACGCTTGGCGCGATGGCTTGATCGGCTTACGTTCCGCACGTTTCACTGGATGGGCTGCAATGCCTCGATGTGGAAAGCAGACTTACTGCGAGTGAACGGATTTGATGAACGCATTGCGTATCTTTACGACGATTGGGAATTAGGCGAGCGGTTAAAAAATCTGGGCATCCGTGGCAAACGTGTGAATTGCCAAGCGGTGTGTGTTCACTTAGATCATGCTCGCGGCTATTTGCGGGCGGAAGCCAAGGCGCACAATCGTGCAATTTACGACGAAACGCGCCGCAGTCGCGCGGTAGGGACAGCGTACGGCATCGTAAAGCAAACCGAGCCGTTGGAAAAGCAAGCCGCTTAAAACGAATTCTGGCTAAACTGCGCCGATTGCTTTTCGGACACCCACATAAGCCTGATGTGCTTTTAGGCAGGTCGCACGAAATACATCAGGATGCCCCACTCCCGTAAGCCGCAACGTTTCGACATTTCCGAGCTTAAATACTAAATCGCCAGCCGGATACCATTCCTGTCCCGGCCGCACCTCGATTTCAATAGTATTGAAACGATCTAAATCAACATATCGAGCGGCAGTCCAGGACGGACGTCCTTTTCGCCATAAAGTGACTAGTGCGATCAAAGCATCACTTACTTTCGGCCCGTTCTCCACAATTACACGACGATTGGTGAGCCGATAACGCCGGGCAACTCCTGGCGCCAACATCCAAAAGAACAGCAGCAACCCAATTGGCATCGTAAGGGCCATTACTAATCGGCCGAGCGTAAATATCCAAAATCCTGCTCGAATTGCATACAACCGGCCAAGAAACCGCCCTAAACCTGTGGCGGCAATGGTAGGCCACTCGATAGTAACGGTAGCTTCTGTCAATTGGCTGGGAATTACACCAGCGATGGCTTGTTTCATGTCAGGCTTGTTGTGCGCACAGAATTTGAATCCAAAGAAAGCTGTACACAAAAAGTAGCAAACGGCTGCACAGTTTGCCAGAGTATGAACGTACAAAAATTTTAGAAATGTTCGCTCGGGCCAATAATTTCCAGGGAATTCAATTGTACGGCGATGCTTATCAGCTTGACGTCAGACAATTTTTGCCTGAGAGCACACGAATCAGAGAAATAACTAGATTTGCTGTGAGTAAAATACCTAACTCTCGGTTTTGCAGCAATCATATGATTGTGCTGAAAACTTCTTGAACCGCATTCTCCATGGAAGGCCAACATGCAAAAGGATTCCGATGATATTCTGATTGTCGGTGCCGGACCCGTCGGTCTGATGATGGCTGCGGAGCTTCGGCGTCATGGCATGCCGTGCCGGATTGTGGAACGGTTGGAAAAGCCCGCACCGTTTTGCAAAGCGCTGGGCATTACTCCGCGTACCCTGGAAATATGGGACGACTTGGGCATTGTGAACCAGGCTTTGGTGGCCGGCATGGAGTTGATCGGCTTGGCGAATATTGCCAATGGAGACATCGAACATGCCCAGGAGACTTCTGCTGCGCTGTCCGAAGGCGCTTATGGATTTTTGACGCTTGCCCAGTACGAAGTGGAGCGAATTCTCACGGAACATTTGGTTTCGTTGGGCGGACAAATTGAACGAGGGGTAGAACTGGCTGAAGTGCAACAAAATGATCACACAGTTCAAGTGAAGCTCAATCATGCCACAGGCTCAAGCGAAATCGTCCAATGCCGGTACCTCATTGGGTGCGACGGTGGCCGCAGTATCGTACGTCATGCGCTGCAGTTGCCATTCGAAGGGGATCATTACGAACAAGTATTTATGTTGGCCGATATTGAACTCGACGCCCCTTTAAAGCGCGGATACGCCTACAAAATGGCGCGTTTTGAAAATGACAAGATGCTGGGCGCCGGAGCCTGCATTCCTATACCGGGCAATTCGCGACGGTACCGTTTTACGACGGGCGCGCCGCCGGAAATGATTCCTGCCGAATTGACTGCAGCTGACCAAGTTAAGCACGGCATTAGCCAATTGGGTCCAACATTAGAACAAATTCAAGAGGTAGTCGATTGGCTGTTTTGCGCGCACGTTTCGGCTAGTAATTTACGATGGTCTGCATTTTATCGCATCAGCCATCGTATTGTTTCGCAGTACAATGTGTGCCGAATTTTTCTTGCGGGTGATGCGGCCCATCTTCATCCACCTCTAGGTGGACAAGGGATGAATGCCGGGTTGCAAGATGCCTACAATTTGGCCTGGAAATTGGTCCTGGAATTGCGCGGATTGTCCGTCCCCGGTCTGCTGGAAAGCTATAACGCAGAACGTCGATCAATCGGCCAGCAAATTGTGGATCGCACAACAGCTCGCATGAACCGTGTAATGCAGGGCAACGTCGACGAACAAGAGCCAATTCGCGACGACTCGCAGCTATTCTTGAATTATCGGGACAGTCCTTTGGCGGTAAATGATTTGGATGTAGCCAAAATCAATGCCAGCGCGCCATTCGCCGGCGATCGCGCGCCCGACGTGCGGGGGCTGAAGCGCAGCAACGTACATTACGAATCCCGACTATTCGATCTGACGCGGGGGACCCACCACACACTATTGTTGTATACGGCGGTTGTCGGTGACTTATGGACTGATTGCCGACAATTTTGTGATATTTGCAGGGCGTTGCGTCAGCAATTCGGCAGTTTGATTCAGACGTTTGTCATCGCCCCAGCCAACGGCACAATACCTTCGATCGAAGGCTTATCAATTGTCGCAGACAGCCGGGAAGAATTTGCAAAACTTTACAGTCCTGGCCGCAGCAGCGGAATTCTCATTCGTCCCGATGGCTACATTGGCTATCGCACGGAGTCATTCAATCTTGGCCGGCTGCAAGCCTATCTGAAGCGCATATTTCGCGATCAAACGGATGAATAGCCTAGTTTCATTCAAGAAGTGCAGTCGGTCAGAAATTACTTCCGTGCAAAGCGTTCATCTTCCAAACCCAGCCGCTTCATTTTTTTGTACAACGTGGTGCGGTTGATGCCCAATTCCAACGCAGTGGCTTGTCGGTTCCAGCCATTTCGCTGCAGCACTTCGAAAATGATTTGCTTTTCCGGCGCGGTCATCGCCTGTTTCAGGTTGTGACCAAGCTCGGAATGTGCAGAAATCGGGGCTTCTACCGCCAATTGCGGAGGTAAATCTTCCACTTGCACTACGTCGGTTTTTCCCAGCAGCACGGCGCGTTCGACCACGTTTTGCAACTCTCGTACATTGCCGGGCCAGCGGTATCGTTGCAAAGCGGTGAGGGCATCTTCGGCAAAACCGTTCACTTTTCGGCCCGATTCGCGGCAAACTTCGTCCAGGAAATGCTTTGCTAATAACGGAATGTCGCTCAATCGTTCTCGTAGCGGCGGCAGTTCGATATTGATTACGTTCACACGGTAATACAAATCCTGTCGGAAGCGTCCCTCGGCCACGGCTTTGGAGAGATCTTCATTTGTGGCCAGTATTATCCGGCAATCAGTATGAATGGTTTTGGTGCCGCCAACGGGTTCGAATTCGAACTCTTGCAAGACTCGCAACAACTTAACCTGCATGGCTGCACTGGCCGTGCTGATTTCATCCAAAAAAATCGTGCCGCCATCGGCCAGCTTGAATTTGCCAATTTTATCACCCGTTGCGCCAGTGAATGAACCGGCTACGTGCCCGAACAGCTCGCTTTCCAAGAGCGTTTCGGGCAAGGCGCCGCAAGCAATTTCCACAAACGGCTTGTCTCGCCGGGCGCTATGGCGATGCATGGCCCGACCAACCATCGATTTGCCAGTGCCGCTTTCGCCAGTGATTAACACGGTGGCTTTTGTGTCGGCAACGCTTTCGATCATGTCGAAAATACGCCGCATGCGATGATCGTGTCCGAGCACGTTTTCAATTCCAAACCGCAGATCAAGCTGGGCCTTCAAATTCTTGTTTTCCTCTAACACTTCGCGCTGATTGAGGGCGCGGTGAATGGCTAACTCCAGCTCTTCATCGATCAATGGTTTGGTGAGTAAATCGAACGCCCCAGCCCGAATAGCTTCGATCGCCGTTTCCACCGTTCCGTAACCGGTGAGCAAAATTACTGGCACCGCCGGATTGCGGAGACGTGAAAATGCCAGTATTTCAAAACCATCGCGATCGGGCAGCCGAATGTCGACCAACAGCAGGTCATATGCCTTACGTTCAATGGCCGACACTGCCGAAGCATAGTCGCCGGCTACGTCTACCTTGTAATCTTGTTCCCGCAACCAATCCGCCATCGAAGTCAGAACATGTCGGTCGTCGTCAACCAACAGCAGTGTGCTTTTTTTCATGAATTCACCGGAATGCCGCTTCAGTGGTGTGAAAATAGCAGCGTGCTGTGCTGCCATGATTCGCCGTTTTTCGTGACTAAATTTTGTTTTTGTTTATTACGGGGTTGTCCAATCCGTTTACCGCGGACAATCCTTGTTCCTTTAAATGCTTGCGTGCACAGAAACTAGCGTCTAACCGCGACGGTAAACAGCAACCCCGTCGATGTTTATCTACGTCATAGGTGTCGAACGTCAACGCATTCGCAAGGTTTGGCGCGGGGGAGTTTCAGAAATGCGGGTTATAGGAGATAATCGGGCTCGCAGTGCGAGTGGTGAGTATGTACGTAGTAATAGCCGATATAGGCGGTCTCTTCGCACACTTGCCCGTCGCCTTTTAGCATGGACTCCTCATTCGCCGGAGCCAAAAACATGATCATCGCTGTTGGTTGTGACCATGCAGGATTTGCGTTGAAAAAACACGTGATGGCGCAGGTGCAAGCCGTCGGGCACAGCGTGCTGGAATGTGGAGCTACCACACTAGTGCCGGACGACGATTATCCTGATTACGCCTTAGCAGTGGCTGAGGCTGTGCGCGGCGAAAAAGCCCAGCGAGGCATTGTCGTCTGTGGCAGCGGAGTGGGAGTAAGTGTGGCGGCCAACAAAATTCCGGGCATTCGTGCGGCCATGTGTCACGATACTTTCTCCGCGCGCCAGGGTGTAGAAGACGATTCGATGAACGTGCTATGCCTGGGAGCACGTGTGATCGGTCCTGAATTGGCCAATGAGGTGGTTCGCGCGTATTTAGGAGCGGAATTCTCCGCTGCGACTCGCCATCAGCGACGGCTGGATAAAGTCATGAAGATCGAAGCCGACGCCATCGCTGGAAGACTCTGATCGACAGCTAACTCAACTAAATCGGCCATGCTACTCATAAGCAGTTGTCAAACTAGCACTTCCGACGATGTTGTAATTCCCATTAACGCCCAAGATCTCTGTCGCTAAGATTTATTACGATGGTTTGTGGCCGTCTAGAAGTCTGTTACTAATCCATTCATTTGTTGGCGTTGTAGTTTTTACCGAGATGACAATCGAACTGGAAACACAGGTTGGTAGCCTCAGCCTGGAATTTGTCGAAGGCTTGTTGTCTGATTATTTGCGTGATCCCGACAGCATTCCTCCGGACTGGCGCGCTTACTTTGATAATATAATCCGGAATCAAAGCCGCGCTTCTGTCGCAGCGGCTTCTGCCGATGGTGATAAATCCATCGCGACTGGCCAGCGCAATGGTAATGAAGGCAATGGCAACGTTGGGGAGTTGGCACTGAAACAAATCGGTCCATCATTCCGTCCATCGAGTATGTTTTCGCGGCCGGGAAATGTCCGAGCTGCATCGCATACCTCGGTGTCATCAATTCAGTCAGCAGACAGCACTTCGCCAGCATCGCCACCCCAAACACCGCATTTGCCGGCGAGGTCGTCTTCGACGCCATCGCAAGTAACTCCTCAGTCCGGCGATCAGTTGGGTATGGCGGTGTTGCAGGATCGAGTCGACCAATTGATTCGCGCTTATCGAGTGCGCGGCCATTTGGTGGCGCGGCTCGATCCGCTGGGATTCCCTCGGCCCGAGTTGCCTGAATTAGACCCAGAGTTTTATGGCTTTACCTCGTCGGACATGGATCGCGAATTTTCCACCGCCACGATTGAAGGTCCACAATCGATGACGTTAGGCCGCATCATTCAGCGACTTAAAAATACCTATTGTCGAAGTATTGGTGTGCAATTCATGCACATGGACGATTTGCCGGTTCGGCAGTGGCTGCAGGAACGGATGGAAGGGTCAGAAAACCACTGTACACTCAGTCGCAAAGAACAGCTACGCATTTTGCACGGGCTCACCAGCGCCACGGTGTTCGAGGAATTTATTCAACGACGTTTCTTGGGCGCTAAAAGCTTCTCGCTGGAAGGCGCCGAAACTCTCATCCCGCTGTTGGATTTAACCGTTGAACGTGCCGGCGAGCACAAAGTGGAAGAAATCGTACTGGCCATGGCGCATCGCGGCCGGCTGAATGTGCTGGCCAACGTGATCGGCAAAAGCGCACAGCAAATTTTCCGTGAATTCGCCGATATCGATCCTGAGCTTCACATCGGTCGAGGCGACGTGAAGTATCACTTGGGACATTCGGCCGATATAAAAACGGCTACAGGTCATCGTCTGCATTTGTCGCTGTGTTTTAATCCCAGTCATTTAGAGTTCGTCAACCCTGTGGCAATGGGTCGGGTAAGGGCAAAACAAGATCGCGTAGAAGATCACGACCGTCGGCGCGGCATGTTGCTGCTGATTCACGGCGACGCCGCATTTGCCGGCGAAGGAATCATCCAGGAAACACTGAATCTTAGCCAACTCGAAGCATACAAAATTGGTGGCGCGATGCACGTGGTGCTAAATAACCAAATCGGCTTCACCACCAGTCCAGCGGAAGCACGCAGCACCACCTACGCCACCGACGTGGCCAAAATGTTGCAAATTCCTATCTTCCACGTCAACGGAGAAGACCCAGAAGCTGTGGCGCAAGTCGTCCGGCTGGCAATGGATTTTCGCCGCGAGTTCCAGCGCGACGTAGTGATCGATATGTACTGTTACCGCCGTCGCGGACACAACGAAGCTGATGAACCGCAATTTACGCAACCGCTGTTGTATCAGGCCATCGAGCGCCGCAAAAATGTGCGCGAAGGTTATTTGGATCACTTGCTGAAGCTGGGTGGCATCGATCGGGAGGCTGCCGATCATATCGCCGCCGAGTTGCGAAACCAGCTTGAGGAAGAGCTTTCGGCCGCCAAAAGCGAGGATTTTGTGCCGCGACCCGATCTGGCCAGCTTTTGGGCGTTTTACATCGGCGGTCGCGAACGAGAGGCCGCGGAAGTCGAAACTGACATGAAGCGCGAACAACTGGCCGACCTGTTGGGCATGCTCTCGCATGTGCCACGGGGATTTAATCCGCATCCCAAAATTCTGCGTTGGCTGGAAAGCCGCCGCGAAATGATCGATGGCCGCCGTCCTATCGATTGGTCTGCCGCCGAATCCCTGGCCATCGGCAGCCTGGCGGTGCAAAAACTGCGCGTGCGAATTAGCGGACAAGATACAGAACGCGGCACCTTCAGCCATCGCCACGCCGTCTTGCACGATATCGCCACAGGGCAACATTACATGCCGCTGGCGAATTTGACGTTCGACCAAGCTTCCGTGGAAATTTACAATAGCCCGCTTTCCGAAGCCGGCGTGTTGGGATTTGAATATGGATACAGTCTGGATTGCCCCGATGGTCTGGTCATGTGGGAAGCACAATTCGGCGACTTTGTGAACGCAGCGCAGGTAATTATCGACCAATTCATCGTCAGCGCGGAAGATAAATGGAGGCGACTTAGCGGCATCGTGCTCCTCTTGCCGCACGGCTTCGAAGGCATGGGGCCGGAACACTCCAGCGCTCGGCTGGAACGGTTTTTGTCGCTTGCGGCTAAAGATAATATTCAAGTGTGTAACCTCACGACGCCAGCCCAATTGTTTCATTGTCTCAGGCGGCAAGTGTTGCGTGTATGGCGAAAACCGCTGGTGTTGATGACGCCGAAAAGCTTGCTGCGACATCCGCAGTGCATAAGCACCTTGGACGAACTAGCCCAAGGCAAATTTTTACGCGTGCTGCCCGACGTGCCGCCACCGGAGCGCACCGTCGTGGAGCGGGTCTTGCTTTGTTCTGGAAAAATCTACTACGAATTGGAGCAGAAGCGCCGCCAGTCAAACAAAACCAACGTCGCGATTCTTCGCATGGAGCAACTCTACCCGCTGCCCAAAGAACCGTTGAAGGCGGCACTCGCCAATTACCGCGACGGCACGCCAGTATTTTGGATTCAGGAAGAACCGGAAAACATGGGAGCTTGGCGCTATCTGAAAGTTCACCTCGGCGAGCGGCTGTTCGATCGCTTTCCATTTTCCGGCATCTATCGCCAAAGCGCCGCCAGCCCCGCCACCGGCAGCGCCAGCAGCCACAAGCTGGAACAGGAAGAGCTGCTGGCACGCGCGCTGGGCGAATAATGTGGCCTCTTGATGTCGTCCAGTTTTGTGTTAGGTTCGACACCCATCGCCTCATTGTTCGGATACCACCATGCCCGTTGAATTGAAAGTTCCTGAAGTCGGCGAGTCGATCACCGAAGTCCACATCGGCCAGTGGCGAAAGCAAGTGGGGCAACGGGCCGAAAAGGATGAAAACCTCGTCGAGTTAGAAAGCGACAAGGCCACTGTCGATTTGCCGGCTCCTGTTTCCGGCACGCTCACTCAAATTCTGAAACAGCCCGGCGAAGTTGCCCGGGTGGGCGAGGTGATTGGCTACATGGCTGCCGGCGCCGAAGCGGGAACCGCTCCCGCACCGCAAGCACTCAAGCCAACCACTGTAACCCCGGTTCCGGCGGTCAGCCCTGTGTCGGCAGCACGTCCAACGGTCGAAGCCATGTCGAGTCCCTTCCCAAAAGCCGGCAAGCAAACTCGAATCATGCCGGCGGCCGAACGGCTGATGGCCCAGGAAAAAATTCATCCCGAAGCCGTCACTCCCACCGGTCCCGGCGGACGAATATTGAAGGAAGATGTGCAACGAGCCACGGAACAGGCGGGCCATGCGGCTCCGCCTGCCTCGGCCGCGACTGTGGCACAAGCACCCGCAGCGCCGCAAGCTCCTCCCGTCTCGCAACCAGTGCAACCGCAATTCCGTGGAGAAATCGTACCGGCCGATTTGTCTCGCGGCCAATCGAAAACCGATTTTGCACCGGCTGCCTATCCGCGCGAGGAAGAAATGGTGGTGATGAGCCCCATCCGCCGCCGCATTGCCGAGCGGCTGGTCGAAGCTCAACATTCCGCCGCGCTACTCACCACCTTCAACGAAGTCGATATGACCGAAGTCATCGCGCTGCGAAGTAAGCATCGCGAACAGTACGAACAGCAATACGGCGTGAAGCTGGGCTTCATGTCGTTCTTTGTGAAAGCGGCGGTCGAGGCGCTCAAGCACGTGCCGCAACTCAATGCCGAGGTGCGCAATCCGCATATTGTGTATCACAATTATTACGATATCGGCATCGCCGTCGGCGGCGGCAAAGGATTGGTTGTGCCCGTGTTGCGCAATGCCGAGTTCATGAGCTTTGCCGAAGTCGAGCAAAAAATCGCCGACTTCGGCCGCCGCGCCAAAGAAAACAAGCTCAAGCTGGAAGAGCTGCAAGGCGGCACGTTCACCATTTCCAACGGCGGCATATACGGCTCCATGCTCTCCACGCCCATCGTCAATCCGCCACAAAGTGGTATTTTGGGTTTGCACGCCATTCAAGATCGTCCGGCCGTGCATAACGGCCAGGTAGTCGTGCGGCCCATGATGTACGTGGCCCTCACCTACGATCACCGCATTGTCGATGGCCGCGAAGCCGTGCTGTTCCTTAAGCGCA
Organism: Pirellulales bacterium; assembly: GCA_035656635.1. Lineage (NCBI taxonomy): Bacteria > Pseudomonadati > Planctomycetota > Planctomycetia > Pirellulales > Pirellulales bacterium. Next base: position 91,080 of record DASRSD010000184.1, on the reverse strand, counting down.
TCAAGGAAACCATTGAGGAACCGACGCGGATCCTGCTGGAAATTTGAATGACAAAGCACGATCTCATCGTTATTGGCGGCGGACCGGGCGGTTACATCGCCGCCATTCGCGCAGCCCAACTGGGGCTGGACACCGCCTGCGTGGAACGAGAATCTCGCTTGGGAGGCACGTGTTTGCGGGTCGGCTGCATTCCCAGCAAAGCGATGTTGGAATCGAGCGAGAAATTCGCTGAAGTCCAGCACAAGCTTTCCGAACACGGCGTGAAAGTCAGCGGCGTCGCGCTTGATTTGCCCACCTTGCTCAGTCGCAAAGAGCAAGTGGTCGATGTGCTGTGCAAAGGGGTCGAATCGCTCTTTCGCAAGCATAAAATCACTCGGTATTCCGGCTGGGGCCAGCTTGCCGGACCCGGTCAAGTTTCGATCACCGCCGACGGGGGCGCCGTCCAGCAACTTTCGGCCCAACACATTATTCTCGCGCCGGGAAGTAAGCCCGCGCTGCTGCCAGGCATCGAATTGCACAGCGACCGGGTCGGCACCAGCACCGAAGCGCTGTCGTATGCCGAAGTGCCCAAGCATTTGGTCGTGGTCGGCGGCGGATATATTGGCTTGGAATTGAGTTCGGTTTGGAACCGGCTGGGGGCCAAAGTCACGGTGCTGGAATTTCTGAATCGCATTTTGCCCGGCACCGATAGCGAACTGGCCGGCGATGCACTCAAGCTGTTTCAAAAGCAAGGCCTCGAATTTCGCCTGGGCAGCCGCGTTACTTCGGCCCGGTTCGATACGGCTCGGAATATCTGCGTTGTCGAGTGTGCCGGCGCCGAGTCGATGGAATGCGATCGTGTACTCGTCGCCGTCGGCCGCACACCGGCCACGCAAAACTTGGGTCTGGAAACGGTGGACGTCGCGCTCGATTCCAAGGGCCGAATTCCGGTCTCCGAAGGATTCCGCACCACCGCTGCCGGCCTGTACGCCATTGGCGATTGCATTGCCGGCCCCATGCTCGCTCACAAGGCCGAAGAAGATGGCGTGGCCTGCGTCGAGGGCATCGTCACCGGCTACAGTCACGTCGATTACAATTTGGTGCCGTCGGTCATTTACACGCACCCGGAAATTGCTGCGGTCGGCAAAACGGAAGATCAACTCGCCGCCGAAGGCACGCCGTTTCGCAAGGGAACATTTCCGTTTCGCGCCAACGCCCGGGCTCGTACCCTGGCCGATATGGACGGGAAGGTGAAAATCCTGGCCCATTCGCAAACTGATCGGGTGCTGGGCGTGCATATTATGGGCCCGCGGGCTGGCGATCTGATTGCCGAAGCCGCCGCCGCCATGACGTTCGGGGCCTCCAGCGAAGATATTGCCCGCACCTGCCACGCCCATCCCACTCTGAGCGAGGCGGTGAAGGAAGCGGCCCTGGCCGTCGATGGTCGCACGCTGAATTTGTAACTCCCGCCGAACTTGCACATTCGCGGAATTACTCTTCGCAGAAAATTTCGCAACTTCCGCCAGGCCGGCCGCAGCATTTTTCCGGTGTTGTCCCAGATTTTTATCTTCGGGACAGAACTCTTCAATTTTGTCAGTCGCTTGGGCCCGCCGGCTGGGCAATCCCGCAGGTTGTGGAACATTCGCATGCGACGTAATCGGGTGAAATAACGTCCAAGAATGTCGGTTTTTGGTAAATTGTTGATCGATGTCGGCAGACATGCGTGGCGATCGCTTAAAATGTGAGGGTTGAGTTGGCATCTACCGCAAAGCACAAGCACGATATGCACGATACAGAACCTATGTACACTACACGAATTTGCCTGGCGATTCAATGTGATTTTTGAGCCAGTCGCGGCAGGAGCATTCGAATCGAGGAAGAAAGCCGCGGCGGCGAATTTCATTTTCTGATCATCACGGTCGAGGGTGTCGGGAAGCTGGAAAAAACGCGGGGATACAAAAATAATTCAGGATAAACGCAAATCGTTGCTCCTGTTCTTGTTCAGTTTCTCTCTGCGACTCCGCGTCTCCGCGGTTCAGAATCAATAAGGCACAGCGTGGGAAACAGGAAACAGGGCATGAATCGCACAGCACGATGGATAGGATCAATCGCGCTCGTCGTTTTGGCCGGCACGGTGCTCTACCGCGGCGCGATCACCGCTGCGCGCACCGAAGGAGGCTGGAACATTCTCGGCGAGCAGTTAGTCGCCGGGTTGCCGCACCTTTTCGCCGGCCAGCAAAGTTCCGATCAAATCTGGTACCGGGCCAAACAGCGGCTGATGGACGCTGCCACGCAAATGGCAGCAGAACCGCAGGCCACGGCCGCCGATTGCATGGGCATGGCTTGGCTCCTCGCCGGGGCCACCAGCGCACGCACTTCGCCCGATCCGGCCATCGTGGGGCGCATCATGTGGGGCCTGCCGCCTGAAAATCCCAACTGGAACAAGTGGCAGCAAGTCAATCGTCAACTGCTCGAACGCGCTCAGGAGTTAGCCGCCCAAGCCACCCAGCGCCAGCCGCGGCGCAACGATTGGTGGCGCTTGCGGGCCCTCTTGATGCTGCGGCCGGAGTATCGCCAGTCCGACGTAAATGGCTTACAGGAAGGTGCTGCCCATGATCCGGACAACGCGCTGTACGAATATTTATTGGCCAGCGAAAAAATGAATCGGGCCTTTGCCACCCGGGCAACCGACGACGGTCCGGCCGAGTATCTCGCCGACGAACCATTGTTCGCAGCCGGCCAACACCAGTACGAATGGGCAGCGCACAAGCCGGCGCTGTGGTGCGGCGAAGCAGGTCTGGCTGCGGTAGGCCCTGCCTTGCGGGCTATCGCGGCGCCGTTGCCCATGAAGTTGACGTGGAGCAATGCAGCGGAATTCGAGCAGGCAACATTGTCGTTAGTTCAACACATTAGCTCTCTAATCAACGATGACTATCTATCGCCGGCGGAACAGATCAAATGGCGTAACTGGCTGGCAAAAAATCAAACATGGTCTCAGCAGCTTGTCATCGAACCCAAAACACTGTGGATGAGAACTGGCCAGGCCAGTTCCATGGGGTCAAATCCGTCGCAAGCGGCCCTGATGCGCCAAATCTCCATGGTGTCGGCCCGCGAAGAAAATCTCTGGCAAGCTTCGGCCTTATATTCAATTGCCGCGGTAGCTGCGGCCGTCATGGCGATCATGTTTTTGCTGCTGGCGCTGGTGAGTTGGATTGGCGTGGCTGTTTGGCGCGCAGTTCCTCAAGCGCCGATCAAAACTGGGCTCGTACTCGCCCCGCTGCTGCTGGGCGCGGTTCTGGCGCTAACGTACGAATTTTTGGGAATGGCGCCTGCCTACGAGCCGACATTGCGTAAAAATCCTTGGCAGGTGGGAGCTTTTTTTATAGCCGCTGGCATCGCCCTGGCTTGGCTGCTGGTGCGCATGGGGCGGTTTGCTTGGCGACAATCGCGGCTTGCCAGCCAGGAGCGGGCGGCCGGTTATCAACCAGCCCGGTGGACCGTGGTGGTGGGCGTTTCGCTCATGTCGATAGTGGCCTTGTTTAGCGTGATCGATGTTGGCTTTCGCGCCGGTGTTGCCAACATCCTGTTAAAATTTCCGGCCAATCTTTTCTCGCACAAGGTCGATTTTGTTACCGTCTAGGCGTTGGGAGCCGGAACGAATTGGCCACGATCGCACGAGCAGATCGAAGCCGCACTGGAATGGGGCGCTCGCGGCGGCGCGCTCCTCACGGTGGGAATTACTTTCGCCGGGTTGATTCTGGCCGGTTATCGCCGGCAAAGTTCCAAGACGTTTTCTCAACCGTTGCCGCCCGCGCAAGAGGCTGTGCCAAGTTTAGGCGTGCCACGTTCAGGCGTTTCACAGCGGAGCCGCCGCTGGTCTGGCGCGGTGTATTATGCTCGAAATTCCGCGCTGTGGCCGGCGCTGTTGCTGCTGCTGGCCAGCATCGGGCTGAGCTCGCAATGGATTAGCGACGTAAACAGCAATTACCAGCGCGAGCTGGCGCGGCTGGACACTCCCGCCTGGCTGTCCCAACTGGCGGACGAGCACGCCAAGGAACTGAAGCTGAACTTACCGGACGGGCAAACGTCGTGGGTGCGGGCGCAGCCGCCGTGAGTACCGTTGTGCGGAATGACGGGTGGCTGCGAATTTTCGCGCGCGCTGGCGGGCAGTAATTTCGTTCTATTTAATGGCGGGCACTCCCGGATGCACTGGCACTGTCCGGGAAAGCGGGGGGGCGGCTCTCGGAACGGAGCGGAGGATGGGTATGTACAACACAAACTTATGCCGCCGGCCAAGGGGCTGGGCGGTAATGGTGAGCCTGATTTTTGTCGTCGCACAATCGGCCGGTGAGCCGCTGACCGGGTGGGCTCAAACGGGCAGTTGTATGGGCGGGCAATCATCGTCGACGGCGTCTTCATCTACGCCGACGTCGTCGTCCACCCAATCGAGCACGGCCGCTGCGCAGCAACTGAATAGCGCCGCCACGGCGCTAACGCAGTTGCTGCAAAGCGGCCTGCTTACGACGGCCCAGCAGCAGCGCGTTTCGTCGCTGTTAAGTGCCGTGCAAAACGCCATGAATGGCGGCACGCTTAGCAGCACTCAACTGCGGCAATTGAACGCCGCCATGACGGCCGCCCGAACGGCAGCGGCCAGAACCACTGCGGCTAGAAACACAGCGGCCGGGCAAGCACAAAGCAGCGGCGGCGGTGGCAGCGTAGCCAGTTCGTCCGCACTGCGCTCTGGTTCCTTAGCAGCGAATGCCCGACTGGGTGCGATGCTGCAACGACCGGGAATTTCCGCCGCCGGCAGGGCGCGGTGAGACGAGCTATTTAAGTCGCTAGGAGCGCAGAACCCGCTCCGCAGACTCCGCGGCGCGGCTAAACGTTCGGATGCCTGGGGCAAAACGAAGTGTCGCCCCAGCGGTCATAAATTCCCAATGACCAAATCCCAAACCAATGAAAGCTGTTGTTTCCTTTGTGAATTGGTCATTCGTGCTTGGTCATTGGTCATTGGCACAAATTCCGGGGGCTCGGCGGCCTCGACCCCGGCCACCCATTCATTTTTCAAGGTCAGGCGGCTTCTAGCGCGCGGGCGTGAGCGATTTCTTTGGCAGCGATCGGACGAAGCTGCGAAGCATACAGCGAAACCACGGCCACAGTTTCGCCTTCCAGCGTCATAAACTCCACCTCGTAGCCCGCTCCGTTCTGGTGGATCATCACGACCGTGCCAATATCTCCGTGCTGCAAACCATGCTCCGGCAGGTCGGTCGCCAGCACCACGCTATCGTGTTCCCGGATCATTGGTTTTTCCTTTTCCGCGGGTAAGCCGAAATCAATCGCGGCACATCTTCACCATTTTCCACGAACCACACGGTGCGAATCAATGGCGCTCGACCATCGGGCGTCTCTATTATACCTTCTACCACGTAGCGAGTGCCAAAGGGAGACTTTTCGATTTTGGCAAGATCATGATCGTGGGCGTGTTTCAGCAATGCTGCGGACAGCACGGTCCAATGATCTTCCGAAAAACCACAGCCTGCAAAAAAAGCGGCCTTATGCCGGCCGTCACGGTGGGTCGTGGAGAGCAAATAGCTCTTCACTTTATTTTCTGACACCTCCGCGGCCTGCAAGTTCGGCAATTTCATGTGCCCATTCCAGCTTACGACAGAAAGCCCAGTGCAATTCGGAGAGCGTTACGTCCTTTAATTAACATAACTGTGCATGACATATCAGACGGGTGGCCCATAATGGCTAGAATTTTCGAGGAACGAAAATATATGGTATCAAATTGCTTGTGGCTGTTGCCTAGACGTTGAGCTAGATTGATGAAGATTTTGTCTTTCCAGTCGTAACGAGGATTTTTTTGTGTCAGATCAGATATTTCAGGCGATTCTTGTCCCATTACTTAGTTCCCTAGTCGGCGCTTTCGTAGTCTATGTTTTCGCCGTCCGCAAACATTTGGTCGAGCGTCGTGCCTCATACTTGGAAAAGCAGCTTGCGGAGTTCTATTCGCCATTAGCTGGATACCACAAACGAATTAGAGCAATGAGCGTTCTTCGAGGACAAATACAAAATGCGGCTGACAAATCATGGAGAGAACTTTGCGAGAGATATTCGCAAGCCCAGCAGATAATGCACGATCATGAAGAACAATTCGCACCCTACCGGAATTTGATAGAGCACGACAATCAACAGTTCCGAGATGAACTTTTTCCCCTTTACAGAAAAATGCTCGATATTTTCACTGATAACTACTGACTAGGTGATTCAGATACCCGCGCACGTTACCAAGATTTTTTGGAATTCGTGGAGCTATGGCAGCGATTTCTAGCGAGAACAATTCCGAATGATGTGTTGGACAAAATCAATCAAAATGAGGAGACAATCAATACTTTTTTCCAACACGTTGAACAGAAGCTGGAGGCGCTTCAAATAGAATTAAAAGACGAGCGATTTTGGAATTTCCGTATCGCGGGATTCTCTGTGCAACATCGAACAAAGTTGAAGGCCAGGAAAGACTTGATCTAGCATTTTTTGAGTTAATCTGCCGCTACGTGCGCGCCTTTTTCGGCGACGGAGCGTTTCATTAGCGGGACCAGCAGCACCAGGGCAAAGGCCACGACGGCGGCCACCCAGAAGACGTCGAAAAAGGCCAGCGAGCTGGCTTGCTGCTGGCGGATGTTGGCCAGGGCTTGCCAGGTCATTTCGCGCGACAGGGGCGCATCGCCGGTGTGCTGGAAAAAGTAATTCTGCATGCCGCTGGCGAAGGTCCGTACATTCTGATTGAACAAATCGAGCTGCTCGTTTAAGCGCAGCAAGTGAAATTGCTCGCGCCGCTCCTGCAGGGTTTGGGCAATCGACGTGCCGACGCTGCCTCCTTCGTTGCGCAGCAGGCTGAACAAGCCGACGGCGGCGGCCCGCAACTCGCGCGGCATGTACATGTAGGCGGCCACGTTCAGCGGCGCAAAAATCAGCGACAGGCCCATCACCATCACAATTCGCGGTCCGGCCACTTGCCACGGGCTGATTTGCAAATTCATGTAGCTCATCCACAAATCGGCAGCGCCCACGACAATCAGACCGATGACAATCAAATACCGAGCATCCGCGCCGAACCGCAACAGCACGCCGCCAATCAGCAGCACCCAAATGGCAAACAGCCCCGCCGGCGACATCACCAGTCCGGAATGATAGGCATCGTAATTAAACAGCGATTGCAACAGCCCGGGAAGCGAAATGCTGGCGGCGTACAGCACGCCATAGGCGCAGAAAATAATAATGCACGACATGAGGAAGTTGCGTTCTTTGAGCGGCCGGAAATTAACGACGGGGTTTTTGATGCGCTGCTCGCGGAAAATAAAAAAGCCAAAGCAAAAGATGATTAGCGCCAGGAGCGTTTGCACGCGCCAGAACGGATCGCCCAGCCAATCCCATTGCTGCCCCTTACTCAGGAAGGTTTCCCAGCACGACATGCCCAGTGCCAACAGGCCGAAGCCAATGTAATCGAAATTCAGCGGCTTTTTGAGCAGCTCGGAACGCTGCTGGCGAAGATATTCCGGATCGCGCACCGTAGCGGCGCAAGCGCCCAGGGCCAGCAAACCGACGGGCACGTTAATGTAAAAAATCCAGCGCCAGTTGTAGTTATCGGTGAGGTAACCGCCCAGTGTGGGGCCAACCACCGGCCCGACCAGCGCGGCCAGGCCGAATACCGTCATCGCTCCGCCTTGGCGTTCCGGGGGAAAGGAATCGATCAAAATTGCCTGGCTGCTGGGCTGCAATCCGCCGCCGGCCAGGCCTTGAATGACGCGGAACAAAATCAATTCCGGCAAGCTCGTGGCCAGCCCACACAACATGCTGGCGATTGTGAAGACGGTAATTGAAAGCATGAAATAATTGCGGCGTCCCATCCGGGCGGAAATCCATCCGGAAATCGGCAAAATGACCGCGTTGGCCGCCAGGTAGCTGGTGATAACCCATTCGCTGTCGACCACCGCCGCCGAGAGGCCGCCGGCAATGTAACGCAGGGCCACGTTGGCAATGGTTGTATCCAGCACTTCCATGAACGTGGGAATGACGACCGCGCCCGCCACCAGCCAGGGATTGACTGCGCGTTGCGGAGTAGCCGGCAGCGAGAGGGCGGCGGTGCTCATGGCCGGTGAATGCGCTGGGGTGGGTACTACTTCGGCAACGGCTGAGAAAGATCGGGGACCGTGGGCGGCTCGTGCGGTTTTGCTTCCGGCGGCTTGGCTTCAGGCGATTTAACGCCTGTAAGATTTGTTTCCTGAGACGGCGCGATTGCATTTTTCTGCTCATCGGCGGGCACTTCGGGATTGGTGCCGTTTTCAATCGCCGAAGTTTCCGACTGACGTGTGACCGTGGGGAGCGGCAAATATGGTTGCAGGAATTTACCGGCGTCGGGCCCGGTGGCCGGTTCTTTCACGTATACATGAGGCACGACGGACAGGCCGATGAACAGCGGGTTGGTATCGGGATCGTAATTGATGGGATCGATGCGCACCGGCAATCGCTGAACCACTTTGATGAAATTGCCCGTGGCGTTTTCCGCGGGCAAAATTGCCAGCGTGGAACCGGTGCCCATGGTGAAGCCGGAAATGCGGCCTTCGAATTCGTGATGCCGGCCGTACATGTCGACCCGCATTTTCACATGCTGCCCGATGCGGAGCTCGTCGAGCTGTGTTTCTTTGAAATTGGCGTCGATCCAAATATCGGTGAGCGAGCGGATGGCCATTAAACCTTGGCCCACCTGCACGTTGTTGCCGGGGTTCACGTTGCGGCGGGTGATAACGCCATCGATTTCGGCCACCACGTCGCAGTAGCTGAGGTTCAAATTCGCCTGATCCAAGTTCGCCTGGGCCTGTTGCAATTTGGCCTGAGCCAGTTTGATGGCCGGCGCTTCGGGGAGCAGCTTGGCGTAAATGCGGTCTAAGTTGCCTTGTGGATCGCGCTTGTAAAAGGCGTCGATCACTTCCTTCGGCGTGGCGTTCCAACTGGGAGGCGTAATTCCCAGCGGCGCGGCGCTGACCATGAGATCGGCCAGGGCTTGGCGCACCGTGGAAAAGTTTTGATCCAAATTCGGTGGCACGTCGGTCAAGTTGCCGCTCTCCGGCTGAGCGGGCAATCCCAAGCCGACGCGGATTTGATACACCTGCTCCAGCGATTGGGTAACCTGCGCTTGCGCCACACGGTAGCCTTCCTCGCGCAGATCGACTTCCTGCTGGCTGATGGCACCGGGAGTGCGAGCCACATCGCGGGCGCGGTCCCAATCGGCTTTGGCGCGGGCTAGGCGGGCTTTGCTGGTGTCGAGCGCGGCCACGGTGGCGCGCAGTTGAGCAATTTGATCGTTGACACTTTCGATGGTGTGTTCCAACTTGAAGCGATTGGCCCGGGCGTTGGCGATCATGCCGCGGACTTCGTCTTCGGCCACATTTACCTCGGCCTGGGCGGTGACCACCAGCGCCTTGTTCACTTCCACGATGACTTGGTACGGCGTTTTATCGAGCTGCACCAGAATATCGCCCTTGTGGACGCGGTTGTTGTCGTCGACCAGCACGTTGACCACCTGATTTGGAATGCGCGGCGCAACAAAGGTGACGTGCCCGTTGACGTAGGCATCGTCGGTGGAAACGGTGGTGAGCGCGGTTTCAACAAACGGAACGCCGAAGATGACCAGCGCGGCGACAACGATTGCCGCCAGCGCAAGCTGAATCAATCGGCGGCGCAGTTTAGATTTGCGACCTGGGATGGCAGCTTTCGCGGGGGGCGACGCTGGAGCGGGAGCAGGGACGGATTCAGACATCCAGCAATTTTACGTCAGCAGGCAGGCACGGCTGGAGGGGACCATCTAGAAAACATGGACCTGGGCGAGACGGCGCAACCCTTTGAAATTCAAGATGTTATGGCGAATGTGTCAGCGGAAACAGTAACCGCAGCGGCACGAGCAGATGCTGGGAATTGTGCTTTCGGGGGCCTGCAAACGGGGCACTTCCGCCAGTTTGTCTTCCGCAGATTGGCGGCTTTGGTTACCGTTCCGCCGCCGGTGAGGTGCGCTTTGACCCTTGGCCGGCAATTAAAACGAACTTCATCGTGGGGAATATGCCATGCAGAAATTTGTCACGCTCGGCCGGAATCATTCGTGGAAAGCGCGCTTGGCGCTGATCGCGAGTTTGGTGACGTGGTTAATTGTGGGGTGCGTTGTGTGCGGAGTGCAAGCGGCGGCCGCCGATGAGTTCCGCGTGGAATCGAAAGTGTTTTCCGGCAAAGACGAATCGGTTACCAGCGACAGCGTAACGCTGTTTACGGACGATCGAGCGTACGACTTTCTTTCCAGCCCGGCGGAGATTACCGTGTTCGATTTTCAGCGCAACCGCATCGTGCTGTTGGACCTCAACCGCAAGCTGCGCACCGAGCTGACCACCGATAAGCTGAATGAATTTACCGAGCAACTGCGCGTGCGGGCTTCGCGGCAGACCGATGCGCTGTTGAAGTTTGCAGCCAACCCGAAGTTCGACGACAGTAAAAGCGATGCGGACGCGCTGGAATTTTCCAGCCCGCTAATGACTTACCGCGTGCATCCGGTCACGCCCGACAACGCCAACGTGGTGCACGCATACCGGATGTTTTCGGATTGGTCGGCGCGGTTGAACGCCCTGATTCATCCCGGCGCCCTGCCGCCGTTTCCACGCTTGGCCGTGAACGAAACTTTGGAACGCAACGCCGAGGTGCCTGAAAGCGTGCAATTAACCGTGGCGCCGCAAAATCATTTAATGGGCAAGCCCACGGTGTTGCGGAGCGAGCATCAACTTTCGATGCGGCTGTTGCCGGCCGACCGCAAGCGGATTGACGACGCCGGAAAGAATTTGGTGACGTTCCCGGAAGTGTCGCTGGAAGAATACTTGCGCCCGGTGCAAACGGCGAAGCGGTAAAGCGCTGTGAATTTTGAATCGGGCACCTCCGAGCCGGGCTGTCCTCAGCCCGGTGTACGTTCATCGCCGACGGGCGAACGACGCACTTCGATCTCCAAGGCGCTCTGCCGCCGAATGTAGTCGAGCACGTTGCGAAAATAATCTCCCGTCCAAATCCATTTCACGCTGCCTGACTCGGCCCACCAAGCTTGGCCTTCTGGCAATGGCCAGAATTTGGAGAGCTCTTCGCTAAGCCAACGCTTGAGCAAGCGGCGCACAATTTTGCCATCGGTATCTGCGGTGATTAAAGCGTGAACATGGTCAGCCTGTGCAGCCGCCAGGTGATACTTCCAACCGCCACGCCGACAAATTTCGGGGATTATCGCCTCCGAGTGGTGGCGCTGGCGAAGCGTCAAGGAGATGGGAGCGAATTGCAATCGGTCGCGCGAGGCGTGCCGCCAAGCGTCGTTTCGGCCCAGGATTGGCTCGTTCACTCGGTTGTGGCGGCAATCGACCGTGCCCCGCTCATCACCGTGCAGCCGCGCGCCATACGTGCCAAAGGTGATGTGGTAAGCCAATGGTTGGTCGGGCATGAATCGAACCAGTGGGTTGTTAGGACGAAGTGGCGAGCGTATTGTAACAGGAGAAACACCGGGCTGAGGACAGCCCGGCTCGGATCACCCGGTTCGTGTCGTTCGCACACCGGGCTGGGGACAGGACGGCTCGGACAAAAGTCATCAAAAACCGGTCGCTTCCGCTTGCATGGCCACGGTTCAAACGCCGCTGTTGTCGCCGCAGTTATTGGCTCAACTGGAAAAGTTGGAGCTCATCAGCCGCAAAATTTTTCGCGGACGAATGAAAGGGGAACGCCGCAGCAAGCGCAAAGGGCAAAGCGTGGAGTTCGCCGATTTTCGCAATTACGTGCCCGGCGACGATTTGCGGTTTGTCGATTGGAACACGTACGCCCGGCTCGACAAGCTGTTTCTTAAAATGTTTTTGGAGGAGGAAGACCTGCATTTTTATGCGCTGATCGATGCCAGCGCGTCGATGGATTTTGGCACGCCCACCAAATTGCAATACGCCAAGCAATTGGCGGCGGCGCTGGGATTCATCGGGTTGGTGCGCGGCGATCGGGTGCGGGTGGAAACGCTGGGGCAGCCGGCTCGGGCTCCCGGGCCAATTTTGCGCGGCCGGCGAAGCTTATGGCGGATGCTCGATCATTTGGAGCAAATTGAACCCGGCGAAGCGGTGACGCTGGCGCAGGGGGTGAAAAACTTTTGCGTGCGCAACAGTGGCAAAGGCATTCTGCTGTTGATTACTGATTTAATGGACAAGGCCGGTTACGAAAGCGCGCTGCGGTATTTGGTCTCGCAGCACATGGATGTGTACGTCATCCAAGTGCTGAGCGCGGAAGAAATCGATCCGGACATCAAGGGCGATTTGAAGCTTTTGGATTGCGAAGACGCCGACGTGGCGGAAATCACGGCCAGCGCGCCGCTGTTGGCCCGCTACAAACGGACATTGGCGGCGTTCATTGAAGGAGCCCGCACTTTTTGTAATCGCCGGGGAATGAATTACTTGATGGCCCGGAACGATTTGCCGGTCGATCAGTTGGTGGCCGGATATTTGCGGAAACGGGGATTGGTGAAATGAGGAGTGTTTGCGAGCTGACGCGCTCAACAGCAAACGGGGCGCTGCTCCATGCGGGTTCTGGTTCAGCGCGACCAACGGTCGCGGCTTTATAATTCAATCGGCCAACTTAATTCGATCGATCAAACCTTGCCCCCTTTCGCATGGACTTTCTTCCCGCACTTTCGGCCTGGCAATGGGCACTGCTGTTGGCGGTGCCGCCGGCAATTGTGGCGCTGTATTTTCTCAAGCTGCGACGGCAGCCGCTGGAAGTGCCCAGCACGTATTTGTGGCAAAAATCGGTTGAAGATTTGCGCGTCAACAGCCTGTGGCAGCGGATTCGGCAGAATCTGTTGCTGTATTTGCAATTGCTGCTGTTGCTGTTGGTCATTCTGGCTTTGCTCCGGCCCGGATGGCGCAGCGGCGAATTGACTGGCGGGCGATACATTCTGTTGATCGACAATTCCGCCAGCATGAACGCCACCGACGTAGCGCCCACACGGTTGGATGAAGCGAAGAAGCAATCGCTGGCGATGGTCGACGAAATGCACAGCGGCGATCAGGCCATGATCATCTGCTTTTCCGACGTGGCGCGGGTCGAACAGGGATGGACTAACTACCGGCACGACTTGCGGCAAGCCGTGGAAAATATTCACCCCACGCATCGGACTACTTCCATTGAAGAGGCCTTGCGAGCCGCCGCCGGTTTGGCCAACCCCACGCGCACGACCGACGAAAATCAAAAAGAAATCAGGCCAGCCAAGTTGTTCATTTTCAGCGATGGCAAATTTCCGCCGGTGGAAGGCTTTTCGCTGGGCAACTTGGAGCCCGTGTTTGTGCCGATTGGAAAACAGACGGCGGAAAACGTGGGCATTGTGGCCTTTAGCGTGCGGCGGAACGAACAGCGCGAAAATCAATTGGAAGCCTTCGGCAGCTTGCAAAACTTCGGTCAAGAAGAAATTACCGCCCCCGTCGATTTGCTGCTGAATGGAAATGGCATTGACGCATCGACGGTGCATATCAAGCCCGGCGAAACCGCTGGCGTGTCGTTTCGCTTGGGCGATATTGATTCCGGCGTGCTGGAACTGCGGCTCACCCAGGCCGACGCTTTGCCCGACGACAACCGCGCTTGGGCGGCGGTCAATTCTTCCCGGCGGCCAAAAGTGTTGCTCGTCACGCCCGGCAACGAAGCGCTGGAGATGGCGCTGGCGACGTCGCGGGTTGGCGAAATGGCCGAAGTTTCCCAGGCCAAGCCTGCCGTGCTGACGACCCCAGAGCATCAGCGTGCCGCAGCGGCCGGCGCATTCGATTTAATTATTTACGATCGCTGTCAGCCGACGCAAATGCCGCGGGCCAACACGCTGTTCATTGGCGCCATCCCGCTGCCCAGCAGCGAGACCACCCTTGTGCCGGCAAATGGAAACACACCGCCTGGCAATTCGACCAACGCATCTGGCGGCGCGTCTGCCGGCGGCAAGACAAACCCAGTGGCGGCCGCCAGCGGCACGGGGTGGTCGCTAGGCGCGCCGGTGGTTTATCCGCAGATTATTGATGCGGACCGTTCGCACCCGCTAATGCAATGGCTCGATTTGGGCGATGTCGACATCGGAGAAGCCCGACCCGTCACGCCTCCTGCCGGCGGCACGCGGCTCATCGATTCCAACAAAGGCACGTTACTTGCAATCGCTCCGCGGGAAGGTTTTGAGGATGCGGTGCTGGGGTTCGAAATTTACACGACCGATAAAGAGGGCGAGCAAGTGCCCAACACCACCTGGCCAATTCGTCGCAGTTTCCCGGCGTTTGTCTATGCCGTATTGGGTTATTTAGGCGGAGCTAGCGGCTTGCAGACGGGTGAAACCATTAAGCCTGGCCAGCCGATAACACTTAAGAGCGACACGCCGATCGACGAATTGACGGTCCGCACACCGCAGGGCCTGGCCGAAACGGTGCCGCGGAGCCAAGGGGGTGGGTTCCACTTCAACGAGACCGGCGAGTTGGGTTCGTATGAAGTCAGCGCGGGAAAGAAGCTTGTGCAGCGGTTCACGGTCAACCTGTTTGATCCGCTGGAGAGCAACCTTGCCACGGCAAAAGATGAATCCATCCACATCGGCCATGTAACGGTTGTCGGGCAGGCTGGCTACGAGCCGGTTCGGCAGGAAATTTGGAAATGGCTGGCCGTGGCTGGGCTGGCCGTGCTCCTGCTAGAGTGGTATATCTACAATCGGCGCGTGTACGTGTAACGAAGCTGGCAGAAAGCGAATTTTAGGCAAGTCGAATTCGACCGGGCGGATACGCATGTCGCACAGTTCCACGTCGCTTCCTCCGCCGATCGAGCCTTCCCAGTTCCCAGTTCCGCAACAACGATTAGGGCAGGTTGGGTCTCCGCAGTCGAGACCTTCTCGGCGGCGTCGAAAAGTCATCAACCGCCTGGTCGAAACGAAAGTCTGGAAGAAAGTTCCGTATCAGGAATATCAAGAACACGTGCGCCGGGTATATGCCGGACCGAAAGGGGCGCTGTTGTGGGCCTGCAGCTTGGTGTCGCTGCATGCTCCGCTGGGAGATCGGATGTTCCGCCAGCGGCGATTTGATTTGCGCGGCCGCAAACGCATTTTGGATGTGGGCAGCGGCGCCGGCCAAATTGTGCAGCACTTGTTGAAATACGCCGACGAAGATGCCGCCATCGTGGGCTCGGATCTTTCCTCGGAGATGCTCCGGCGAGCGCAAGGACGGTTAAAAAGCGGACGGCCGCAATTTCTCTCCGCGGATTTATCGCGCCTTCCCTTTGCCGACGGCGCTTTCGATTGCATCACCTGTGGCTACGTCTTGGAGCACCTGCCCGAAGCGCGGCCGGGCTTGTCGGAAATGGCCCGCGTATTGGCGCCCGGCGGCCGGATGCTGCTGCTGACGACCGAAGACAGTTTTGGCGGCGCGTGGACCAGCCGGTTGTTTTTGTGCCGCACATATAACCGGCAGGAACTGCTGAACATTTGCCGCGAAGTGGGCTTGGAGCCAGTGCAAGAACTCTGGCTTTCCGATATTCACAAAAAGCTGCGCGCCGGCGGCATTTGCTTAGAACTCCGCCGGGTGTGACGCACTCGTCTGATTCTAATTGTTTACCGCAGAGGACGCAGAGAAGCATAACCTCCAATGATAGCCGGATGCTCACAGCATCCGGACCGGACGGCGTGGCCGTCCGGCTACTTCTGTAATGAAGTTAACCGCGAGGTTTTTTGCCCCGATAGCTCAGATCGAGCAAATCCATCGGATGGTAGATGGGCAAATGCTGCCTTTGTTGCCGAGCCTCGCGGGCAATTTGCAAAATGCAGCCGGCGTTGGCGGTGATAACCGCTTGTGCCCCCGTGCTGAGAATATTTTGCAGCTTGCGGCGGCTTAGCCTTTGCGACATTTCCGGCTGCGTGAGGTTGTAAGTGCCGGCCGCGCCGCAGCACAATTCGCTCTCGGGCAACTCGCACAACTCCAGTCCGGGAATCAGGCCGAGCAATTTTCGCGGGGCGGAACGGATTTTCTGGGCATGCACCAGATGGCAGGCATCGTGATATGTGGCTTTCAACTTGATTTCCCCAGTCGGAGCCGTGGGTCCCAGTTCGTCCAGAAATTCGTGGATGTCCTTCACTTTGGCGGCAAAGTGTTCGCGCTGGGGCTGGAGTTCGTCGTGCCAGTGATGGCCATAATCTTTCAGCATCGCCCCGCAGCCGGCGACGTTCGTGATCACGGCATCAACTTCGTCAATTTTGAATGCCGCTAAGTTGGCGTCGGCGAATTGCCGGGCCGGTTCGCTTGCCCCGCTGTGAAAATGAATTGCTCCGCAACAGGCTTGGGTGCGCGGCACCAGCACATCGCAGCCATTTTGCTGGAGCACGCGGACCGTGGCCCAATGCGTGGGACGAAAAAATACATCGGCCACGCACCCGGTAAACATCGCCACCCGAGCCCGGGGCCGGCCAACAGCGGGCAAAATTTCCGGAAGCCGACGGCCGCGGCGTTTGGCCGGGGGCAGCATGCTTGTCAATTGCCGCAGCCGCTCCGGCAGCAAACGCATCGCACCCACATGTCGTAAGAGCCACATCAGGCCGGTGCGCTGCGCCACCCTGACCGGAAACAACAGCCGCGCCATTTTGCTGGGATAGGGAAACAGGCCGAATAAAATGCGGCGCTGAAACCAATCGTCGGCCTGTTGCGGATCGTCCCGCATTTGCTCCATGCCCATTTGCTCCATGCCCACGCGAAACGGCTCGATCAACCGGCCGTATTGCACCCCGGAGGGGCAGGCCGTTTCGCAAGCCCGGCAATCGAGGCACAAATCGAGATGCTGCCGCACTTCCGCGGAGAGTTCCAGCCGGCCGTCGGTCACAGCACGCATCAAGTAAATACGACCGCGCGGGCCGTCGTTTTCATCGCCCAATTCGGCATACGTGGGGCACGTGGCAGTACACAATCCACAGTGAACGCACTCCAGAAACCGCTGGTAGTTTATGTCCGCGCCAGGATTGAGGGTGTGATCGGCCTGTCGTCCGTTGGCGTGCGGTGCGCTCGTTGATTTCGTGATTTCCGATGACATGCTCGCTCCGTCGCGCCGGCCAGCTTGTGGTGGACCGCGCTGCTGCTCCTGCGCGACCACCGGTCGCGGCTTTAGTATTTTTGGACCACTACTACAATCCAGCGTACACAAAACGGCCGCGATTGAGCAGATCTTTGGGATCGAATTGGCGTTTGATTTCGTCCATTACCGCGGCGGTTTCGCCCAAGGCGCCCCACCAACATTGGCGTGTGAGCTCTCCGGCGGTGGCACACGATAAAACGGTGACATGGCCGCCAAATTCGGCCGCCGCCGGTTGCAGCCGGCTGACGAGCATTTTTGACACTCCGCCAGCGCCGAACTGGGCCAATCGGGCGATGACCACTCCGTTGCCGGCGTGCGCTTGAATGGAACAGTTCGGATCGATCCGCATCAGCAGTTGAGTGAATTCGACCGTGCGGCTGGGACGCACCGCTGCTTTGATGACCAGCGGTGCTTCTCCTTCGACCGGAAACTGAGCCAGCCGCATCCATAGCCCGGCGGTGTGATGATCGGCAAGCACTTCGCCGGCCGCACCTTGCTTGCGCCACTCGTTCCAGAGCGTGTCGGACATCCACTGCACTTCTTTCTCCGTTCCCTCCAGTCCAACTAGCAGATGCGCCGCGCCGCGCTCGCCGAGGGCGCCCAGCACCGGGTCGTTGCTCCACGCCGGTCCGGCCAGCAATTCAATGGCAGCGGGCGCAACTTGCGTGGTCACCAGCGCTTCCAAGAGCCGCTCGGCCGTTTCCCAATTGCGCGCGCGGCAAGCCACAAAGCGCGAAAATTCGGGCAGCGGTTTCACACGCAGCGTCACTTGCGTGATAATTCCCAACGTGCCGAGCGAACCGGTCAGTAGCTTGCAGAAATCGTAGCCGGCCACATTTTTCACGACTCTGCCGCCGCCGTGAAACAGCGTGCCTCGGCCATCGACGGCGGCAATGCCAATGACGTAATCGCGCAGCGTGCCTTGGGCATAACGCCGCGCGCCGGAAGTGTTCGTGGCAATGACGCCGCCGAGGGTAGCCCGATGGGCGTCGGGTAAATCGATCGGCAATCGCTGTTTTTCTTTGGCCAATGCGGCGGTGAGCACATCGAGCGTAAGGCCAGCTTCGACGGTGACCGTCATGTCACGGGCCGGATAATCGATGACGCGCTTTAATCCTTGCAGCGAGAGACCCAGGCCGGAATGGCGCGCCGGCAAGCCGAAATTCAGACTTGTTCCGCCGCCGATGGGATAAATGGGAGTGCCGTCAGCAAACGCTTCGCGCACTGTTTGCGCGAGCTCCGCGTCGGCGGCGGGAGTAAGTGTGTCGGTCAGCGGAAGTGAATCTGCGGTGGCAGGCACGGGAAGGATGATGGGGTGAGCAGGTAAGGAGCTGATGGGGCGAGGACTGGAATTAATCAAAGCGCCGCGCGGCGGCCAGGGTGCTTTTGTTTGAGGCCCGCGAAACCACGGCCGGCTTGTTCCATGCCGCAGCCGCCGGCCGAAGGAAGCAACTTGCAGGGGCTTAAGCGGCCATCGGGATTAAACGCCGTGCGGAGCCGCTCCATCGCGGCCAAATCGTCGGCGGTGAACATTTTTTGCATGAAGGCGATTTTCTCTACGCCGATGCCGTGCTCGCCGGTGACACTGCCGCCGCAAGCAATGCACTCTTCAAGAATCTCTCCGCCGGCGGCCAGCACGCGCTTAATTTGCGCCGGATCGCGCTCGTCGAACAGCAAAATAGGATGCAAATTTCCGTCGCCGGCATGAAACACATTCACAATTCGCACGCCGTGCCGCTGGCCAATTTCCATGATCCGCCGAAAAATGTGCGGCAACTTGGTGCGCGGCACTACGCCGTCCTGCGTGCAATAACTGGGGCTGATTCGCCCGACCGCGCCAAAGGCCTGCTTGCGGCACTTCCACAGACGCAGGCGATCTTCCGCATCTTTCGCGGGACGCACTTCGCGGGCCTGGCACTGGTTGCAAATTTCGATAATGCGATCACGCTGCTGGTCGAGTCCGACTTCCAGACCATCGACTTCGATCAGCAAAATTGCTTTGGCATCCAGCGGAAAACCCATGTGAAACGCCTGTTCCACGGCGACGAGAATTCCTTCATCCATCATTTCCAAGGCGGCGGGAATGATGCCGGCGCCGATAATTTCGCTGATGGTATTGGTGGCGTCGTCCACGGAATCGTAAATGCACAATAGCGTGCGCACCCCCTGCGGATTGCGCGTGAGGCGGACCCAAATTTTCGTCACAATGGCCAGCGTCCCTTCACTGCCGACCAGCGTGCCGACCAGGTCCAGGCCGAGTGGATCTTCCGCCGGCCCGCCGAATTGCACAATTCGGCCATCGGCCAACACCGCTTCCACGCCCAGCACGTGGTTGACCGTGACGCCGTACTTCAGCGTGTGTGGGCCGCCGCTGTTGGTGGCCACATTGCCGCCGATGGTGCACGCACCCTGGCTGGAGGGATCGGGAGCGTAATGATAGTCCTGCCCTTTGAGCGCCTGATTGAGCCAAGCATTCACCACGCCGGGCTGCACCACCGCATACCGCTCGCGCAGATTGATTTCCTCAATGGCCTTCATCCGCGTGAGCACAATCATCATGCCGCCGCCGACCGGCAAGCAGCCGCCGGCCAAACTGGTTCCGGCTCCCCGCGGCACAAATGGCACACGATGTTTATTCGCCAAGCGCACAACATCGGCCACTTGCTGCGTGGTGCGGGGGAACACAACCACATCGGGGCTGTTTTTTTCGATCACGAAGCCATCGCATTCGTAAACCACTAGATCGGCATGGGCCGAAAGCACGCCATCGACGCCCACGGCTTCCCGCAGTTCGTCGACCAGTTGCGGCAACACAGCGGTACTCATGCGAGAGAATGTTCCTGATCCACGGATGGGGAAAGCACAAATTATAGCGCGGTTAAACGTTGAACGTCAGCGGGCCAAAACCGGTCGCCAACGGCCAAAACCTAATATCGCAGGCCATTTTTGCGGATGTGGACGTAGGGTTGGCCCTCGCCGGTAAGCTGGCCGGCCAGCACATCGGCCAGAAAAATGCGATGATCGCCGGAATCGACGTGCGAATTTGGCCGGCACTCCAAATGGCCTAAGATGTCGGCCAGCACGGGCAAATTTCCGACGGTGCGATGGAGGCTCAGGCCGGTGAAGGCCGGCTCGCCAGGCTCAAAGCCGCGCCCAAAATGGCTGAGCAATGGTTTTTGATCTTCGCGCAATAAATTCAACACGAACGGCTCTTTGGCACCCAGCCACTCGGCCACGTAGCGACCCTGCTTCACGGCCACGGTAACCATCGGCGGCTCGAAGCCCGCCTGCATGACCCAACTGGCGAGCATGCCGGTTTCGCTTCCTTGATGGGCGATCGTGAGAATAAACAGCCCGCTGGGCACGCGCCCCAAAATAGCTTCCAGTTGCGACGCGGCCATGAATTAGGTTCCCGGAGTTTTTTTCAGTTGGAAGCTTTTTTAAGTTGTCGGCCAAGTTGCCGCTCGACACTAGCGACTTTGGCTTGCAGGCGGCCGCTGTGACCGCGCCGCACATCGAGCTTGGCGGTGCAGGAAACGCGCGGGTGATCTGCCGCCACAATTTCAACGCAGCGACGAAGGACATCGAGCACGGCATTCAAATCGCCTTCGACCAACGTGCCCATCGCGTGCAGTTGGTAATCGAGCCCGGACTGCTCGACAATTTCCAAACACTTGGCCACCGCCGGGCTAACGCTTTCGCCGGCGCCCATGGGCGACACGCTGAATTCAAGAAGAACCACGGCGAAAATCCCAGTGAGTCGGTGGTGAAAACTCAAGAACGAGCCAGCAACACGCAGTCACTGGATTGTAGAAGCCAGCCCCGGAAATGTCGATTGGCGGGAATCCCTAAGTGCTTGATTCCTCTGCGGTTAGATAACTAAGAATCGGCCTGGGCAGCACCGCCGCACTTCAGTAAACTACCCCACTTTTCTCTTCGGCCATTCGGCCCGTGGCACATCGCCTGTTTATGATTTCATTCCGCCAAACTGATTTCGCCGGGCGCTTCGTTTTCGCTGCGCTATTCGCACTGGGTGCAATTGCCGCTTGTAAAATTTCAACGGCGAGCGCGACGGAAGGCGATATTCCCCCGCCAATGCCGGCCACATTTGCGGGCAATATTTACGGACTGGGCCAAGCAGCAGCGGCAGTGCCACGCACCACGTACGACGATCAACGCCAATCGGTTTATATTCTCGACGGGCCGACCACGGGTCCAGCATTGGCCGCGCCAGGCGCAAACAGTTCGGTTAATTCTCATCCGGCGAACCAGGCGATTTATCAGCCCGGGCAGCAGTTCCAATTGCTGGATGCCCCGCGTCCCGGTGCGGCGCCCGTTTCGTTCAACACCATCAATGCGCCTTCGCTACCGCCGGGGGCAATTGTGCCGGATGGTTTCGACTATGCCGACGAACCGTGGAGCTGGCAACTGATGCCGGACGGCTTGATTTGGCACTCGGCATTAGCCGGGACCAAAGAGCCGCGCATTGGCGGCGTGTTGCTGAGCGATACCGGCGTCGATACCAAGCTCGATGGCACGGTGGGCGGCCGCGTTGGACTTTTGCGTTTTGGCAACACCGCCGATTTCCGCCCGCAAGGTTGGCAGGTGGATGCGGAAGGGGCGGCCTTCATCCGGCAAGATTTAACGCAAAACAGTGATGTCGATGCCTACGATTTTCGCATCGGCTTTCCGGTCACGTACGGCTGGGGCGATTACCAAATGAAAATCGCCTGGTATCACACCAGCGCCCACATTGGCGATGAATTCGAGCTGAAGCACCCCGCGTTCGTGCGCATCGATTACAGCCGCAACGCCATTGTGTGGGGTCATGGGTACTACCTCACGCCCGATCTGCGGCTGTACGGCGAATTTGAATGGGCCTACTTTGTCGCCGGGGGCAGCCGGCCGTGGGCCATTCAGTTCGGGCTGGAGTACAACCCCGTGGTGCGCGGCTGGCACGGCGCGCCGTTTTTCGATATCAACGCCTACCTGAAGCAAGAAAACGATTGGGGCGGCCCGCTCACGGTGGAAACCGGCTGGCAATGGCGACCGGAGCACGGCGGACAGATGGTTCGCACCGGCTTCTTCTACCAAACCGGTCCCAGCATTTACGGCCAGTTCTTCCGCGACAGCGAGCAGCTCATCGGCTACGGGCTGTGGTACGATTATTAATGACGGCAAAAACGCCGCTCCATACTTACCCGGAATGATTGCGCACGTTTTTCCTTGGTCTCCATCGCGCCCTGGCAACGATTAGACTAATTGCGGCTAGCGTTAACAAAGTGAATGCCGCGGGTTCGGGGACAGGGTTGGCGGAGCCACCGCCGGATTGGAGAAGGTTGAGCAGCGCTTGGAGATCGGTGTTGGTGAATTTGTTGTCGCCGTCGAGGTCGCCAATCAGCAGCAGTTGGGCAGCGGTAAGAGTAGGGTCGTAAGTCGTCTTGTAACCGCTGAGGTCCGTCAGCGCTTTCATCATGGGCAGAATGTCGGACGCATCCACGTGGCCATCGCGGTTGAAATCGCCGGGCAGGAATGTTTCGACGACCGATAGCGCGCCGCTGGTGTAAAGCTGCGACGTATCCCACATCATCCCGCCGGTTAACTCCGGCAGCTGAAGCGTGTCGAAGCTTCCAGACAGTGCATTGCTGATGAGGATGTCAAACGTTTCACCGGCTTGCGGTGTGAAGCCGCCGATCAGCGACACCGCCAGCGTGCCGGCCAGCGTGGCCGATCCTGTGATGGCCACTTGATCGTACTGGCTGCCTGGCGTGGCGCCGGCCAATTTGATGTCGGTTTACGAGCCGCTGTTCAGGGTCAACGAGCCCAGCGTGAGCGTGCCAGTGCCGGTGGGGCCACTGCCGGGCGAAAGAATGCCGCCGAAGCTGACGCTGGCCATGCCCGCCCACGGAGCCGTGGCCGGCCAACGTGCCGCCAAAGTTCACGGCCACATCGCCCGTGATGGAACCGTCCACGGCCAAGGTGCCGCCGCTGATGGTTGTGCCGCCGCTGTAGGCATTCGCGCCGGATAAAGTCAACGAACCGTTGGCGACGTTCAGCGCCACCGGGCCGCCGAAGCCGCCGCCGTCCTGGATGGCTCCGCCGAATGTGCTGGCGCCGCCGGAATAATACAGTGTGGCCTGATTCGGATTGGTGTTGGTAACCAGATTGCCAGCGCCACCGGAGAGATCCCCCACGGTATTCTGCGTCCCATCTAAATCCAGCGTGCCCGTAGTGACGCCGTTGCCCAGGGTGACCGCCGGAGTTCCCATTAGCGCGCTATTGGCAGCCAGTTGCAACGTGCCATTGGTCACGTTAATCGTCGGGCTGGCGATGCTGCCGACAACCGAAACCGTTCCGCCGCCGCTGATCGTGGTGGTGCCGGTGTAACTGTTGAAATTGTTCAGTGTGACCAAATTCGATCCGGCAAAGGCGACATTCGTGGTTCCGCCAATGCCGTTGAAGCCATTCACCGTGTAAGTATTCTGCGAGTTATTGAAGGTGACGGAATTGGCAATCACGTCGCCGCTGTTCAGGTCCACGACGAAGTTGGCCGCCGTATCGTCGAAGGTGACATGATCGCCGGCATAAAACACATCGGGAGTTAACGCTTCGTTGCCGTGGTTCTCCCAGTTGTTGGTCGTTAGCGTGTCCCAAGCGCCGCCCCCGTCGAAGCTGAGATTGTTACTGCCGATCCAAGTCAGATTGGCTGGCCCGCCGCTGACGGTAACGATGATGGCGCCAGCGGCGCCGCTGCCTCCGGTGAGTGATGGCGTGAGAGTATCGCGTCCAATGGTTATGGCCTGCGTCGGCAAACTGCCCAGGAAGCCGTTGTCGTTGAAGTTCGTGGCCGAGAGGAGCGTGAAGACGGTTCCGGCATCGGGAAAGCCGCTTAGTGAGAGAGCAATGGTGGGCGTGGCAGTGAACGTGGCGGTGTCGGCCGTGATCTGGCTATTGCTGCTGGTGCCGACATCAAAGCCCAGCGTGGCCGGACCGCTGACACTTACGCTACTCAAGTGGCCGGTGGTATCGTCGGTCAGTGTGACTTGCCCGCCGGAGACGTTCATTTGCCCGCCGCCGGTGATGTGGCCATAAGTGGCGTTGCCGGCGGTGTGCGTGTAGGTTCCCATCAAGTTCAGCGCGTTAGCGATCACGCTTCCGCCGTTGACGTTAAATCCGCTGCCGGCGGTGTTGTAGACCGTGATCTGTCCTCCAAAGGCGATGGAGCCCGTGCCGCTGACGGTCAAAACCCCCGTGCCGCCGGGCCCGGCGCTGGAGCCGCCGATATAAATGTTCGCAGCACTCAACAGCGTGCCGCCGCTAAGGGTATACGTGCCGCTGGAACCGCTGTTCACGCCCAGCGACAGCTCGCCGACTAGCGGACTATTGGTTCCGCCCGACTGATTCAAGATGCCGGTGCCGCTGGCGCCGATGAATTCGCCGCCGTTGCTGGCCAGTGAGCTCAGGGACGGGCAGATTTCCCGCCGCTGCAACGGCCACGACCAACCACAGCCCACCCCGATTAAAACGTTTCATTGCTGCTCTCCAATTTACTCGCTTTGGATGTTCAATAACGAATCGCGCGTCAACAAATCGCAGGGACAGCGCAATGTTTCAAGCGCAGGCAACGCGTCGAAAAAAATGACCCTATGAACCGATCACACAGAACACCAACCAGGCAACCAAAACGATCCTGGCGGCTGTGACCGGGGCGACAGCAAGAAGGCCATCCACGGGTCTAAAAGCCGAGCCGTGCCGCCACTATATCCCACGGCCTGGGGAAACGCAACGATTTAACGCATTGGTCATTGTCCAACCAGCGGGACCTGGAAACCCCTCACGTTTTTGGGCCAGTTCGGCTAGAATTTGCCTCGATAGCCTCCCACGAATTCTTGCTCGTCGGCACCGACCTGCGCTCCGCGATTTTCCTTTGGTCCTTTGCATTTACACATGTTCCGCGATCAGCGAGTTTTTTTGCAGCAGTTTTTCCGGCAATATCACACCACGGGCTCGGTGTGGCCCAGCAGCCGGGCGCTGGCCAAAGCGTTGTGCCGGTTTGTCGATGATGCCGGTAGCAGATTGCCTGAGCGTGCGGCCATTAACCCTTCAACCCAGCCCTCTCCCGCAAGGGGTGAGGGAGACTCGCGCGAAATTCTGGAAGTTGGCCCAGGCACAGGAGCGGTCACGGCGCAGCTGGTGAAAAAGCTGCGGCCGGAAGACAAGCTGACGCTGGTGGAATTGAACGACGATTTTGTCCGTCACATGCGCCGGCGGTTCGAAACCGAGCCGGCGTTTCAGGCCGTGGCCGACCGCGCGCAAATTGTGCACGCACGGTTGGAAGATTTGCCCGAGGGCCAGCGGTTCAATGTCATCATTTCCGGCTTGCCGCTGAATAATTTTGAAGTCCCGCAAGTGGAGCAGATTGTAGGAATTTTCCAGCGCCTGCTGGGTCCGGGCGGCACGCTTTCATTCTTCGAGTACATTGCCATTCGCCGTGTCAAAGCGTTGGTGAGCGGCCCCCCAGGGCGTGCTCGATTGCAGGGCATTGGGCAGGTTTTAGAGCGCACTTTGATGGGCCGCGAAATCAAGCGCGATTGGGTCTGGCCCAACATGCCCCCGGCGTGGGTGCATCATGTGCGATTCGCGGAAGAGCGAAGGGGCGAAAATATGGCTGAGAAATCCGCACTGCCGGCATAACCCGCGCTCGCCGGCACTTTCGTTTTGACCGCCCTAACTCTACAGCCTATATGACTATAGGCGCTATTGGCGGTCGGTTTCCCCCCAGCGACGCAGGGAAACTCTCTACTGGTGCGCCGTGTCGGCCACCCCGGCCGGCTGCGCTCGCTGTGTCCCTTCAAACCAATTGCCATGGAAGAGCTAGATTCTCAAGCGACACCCGAGGAACCATCGGGCGATGAGTTTTCTTGCCGGTTGGCTGCGCGCAAAAAGCAAGCGCAGCAGTTGGCCGCCGCGCAGCGCGAACAGTTTGCACATCTCGATCGCGCGCTGGAATCGCATTTGGCGGAATTAGAACAACGTTTGGCCGCCGGTCTGGCAGACGCCGAACACAGCTCCGGTTCCCACGCCGAGCGGGCCGAACTCGATCAATTGGCTTTGCAATTACGCGCGCAAGCCGAACAGTTAACCAGCGCCCAGGCGGCATTGGCTGCCGAACGGGCAGAGCTGGCTTTAGCGCAGGCGGAATTGCAATCGGCCCAGGCCGATTTGCAAGCAGCTCGCGAAGCACTGGACCGGCGGCAGGCGGCGCATAACACCGCGGAGCAAGAGCAGCACGAAGAATTAGCCCAAGAACAAAAAGATCACCATCAGCGTGGACAACGGGAACAAGATCAACTCGACCGCCGGGCTAAGGAATTGCAAGTTGCCGAGGCAAAATTCAAGCAGGCTCAGCAAGAGCTCGCGCAGGAGCAGGAGGAATGGCGCCGCCAAAGCCGCCAACAAAAGCAGGAGCTGGCCGAACAACAGCGAAATCAAAACGAACAACTCGAGCGCAAGGTCAAGGAAGTGCATGCGGCGGAGGGCAAGCTTAATCAAGCACAACGCAGCTTCGAGCAAGCCCAGGAAGCATTTCGCCGCGAAAGCCGTCAACATCAAGAGGAATATGCCGAGCAACAACGAAAAGAAAGCGAGCAGTTAGACCGCCGCGCCGCGGAATTGCTGGCTGCGGAAACGAAGCTTAAGCAAGCGGAGCATGTCTTGGCCGCTGCCCAGGAGGAACATCACAGCGAAGTCCGGCAGTTCACTAGCCGCCGCGAATATCTCGATCAGCAGCAACTGCGATTGGAAAAGGAGTTGGAAGAACTGGAGGCTCGACGCGAGGACACTCGGTCCCAGCGGCGTCGCATTGCCCAACAATTGCGAATCGAGCGCACTGCCGGCATGCAGGAGCGGGAGCTGGTGCAAGGGGAAATCGACCGTCAGCGGGCCGCGTTGCAAAAAGAGGCGGAGCGTGGACATTTGCAACTCAATCAGGACCGGGAAACCTTCGAGCAAGAAATGAACCGCGCCCGGCAGCAATTGCGGCGCGATCGGGAGCAGTTGGAGGAGGACGAGGCAGCTTTGGAAAAAAGCCGGCGGCAGTGGGAAGAAGCGCGCCGGCAAGCGGACAAAAATCGCGCCGACCAATCTGCCGATTTGCTGACGGCCGGACAGGAAATTGAACAATTGACCGCGCGCTTGGCGAAATCGCAGCGACTGGCCGACGAATCCGCAAAGGACGTGAAAGAGCTGCAGGTTGATTACGACGCGCTGCAGCAGGAGCTCGCACAACACGCTCGCGGCCAAGGCGCCGATGCATCTGCGCTGCAAGCTTTGCAAAGCGAGCGCGATGAACTGGCCGAGCAGGTCGCCGAGCTGCAAACTCAACTGGCGGCGGTGGAAAGTCGTTTGGCTGCTGCGCCGCCGGCTGCGGAGGGACAGCGCGTGGAAGATTTGCAGCGGCGGTTCGAATTGGCCGTCGACGACGTACGGCAACTGAAACGCCGCAATGCGGAATTGGAAGAAGAGCTGGTTGATTTGCAAGCACAAGCAAAAGCGCAGCTAACAACGCCCAAAGCCGAAAGCATTTTCACCAGTGATTGGGAATCGACGAAAAAACGCATGCTCGCAGAATTGCAGGCCGATGCAGGACAAACCCACGCACAAGCATTGAGCGAAGATGATCGGCTTACCGTCGAAGGAACCATTCGCATCACCGACGACATGGTTTCGCAGCGCGATCAGGAAATTGCCGAACTGAAAGCGCAGCTGGCGGAGCGCGAAATTCAAGCCGTCGCCAATTCCACGGCCGAGCAAATCACCATCGTTTCCGCGGCCCAAGCGGAAGTGCTCGATCAAGATGCGCTCATCCAGGAGGAGCGGCAGAGGCTGCTGGCTCTACAGCACGAATGGCAGGAAAAACTGCGACAGGCGGAAGTCGAAATTTCCGTCCAACGGGCGCGCCTGGCCCGGGAACGAACAGAAATGGAAGAGCGGCTGCGGCAGTTGGAAGAGGATAAAACGATGCTGGCCGGGCAACAGGCAAGCGGCGATGCGTCGGCCGGCAATGCCCAGAAGAAAACCGGAAATCGGTGGCTGGCGCGTTTGGGATTGAAGGAAAGCGACAAGGGTTGAGAAGCACGGGAAAGAAGCAGGCGCGATGGCGGCACGAAGCAGCCAGCGGAGGGATCACACTTACTGCACGTTGTCTGCCTGCATGTGATAGATGGCCAGGCATTTGCCTTCCGGGCTGGCGATTTCCTGAATCGAAAACGTGCCTTCGACCGCCACCGGGCGAGTAGTGAAATCGGCGGTGTGTCCGCCGTCCATTTGCACCACAATGCAATCGTACAGGGCGGCCCCAGGGCCAAAGCAGCATTGCATGTTGTCTCGCACCAGCACAAATTGCGACAAGCCGCTTTGCTGAAAGCTGGGCAGAATGTAGCCGCGAATGCGAATTTTGGTGTTGTGGAGTTGTTCGATGGCCGGCGTAATCATTTTGCGCTGAAACGGCGCGTCTTTTTGCATGTCGAATTTGATGTTGTCAAAGCCGATGTCGCGCGCCGGTTGATTGGTTGCCGTGGCGGATTTCGCCGGAGCAGCCGCGGCATCTACAGCAGCAGAATCGACATTCGCCTGGCTAGAATGCGCCTGGGGCGCATCAACCAGCGCCGTGGCAGCGGGCGAAGAGCGCTCGCCGCAACCGGCGCAAAGCGCCACACAATAAGCTGCAGCCAACAACAGCCCGCAAATTTGCCACCGCATGCTCATGGCAAAAAAGCCTCGTCGAGGTGATAAAATACAATTCCCTTGGCGTCGACGGCTTCGCGGGCGGGCGTAACGCGGAAAGTGCCCGCCACCTTAAATAATCCCTGCGTGTATTCAAAGCCCTTCGAATCGTTCAACTGCACTTGAATGCGATCGGTGATTTTTGGATTGCCGCCAAAGCAGCACGTCCCGTTGTCGCGAACAAGTAAAAACTGAGTGATTCCCAACTTGCGCAGGCCCGGGTAAACATAACCTTTGATGAAGATTTTTTTTCCGTCCAGATCCTTGGCCTCCGGCGGGACCGCGTTGAGCGGATCCTCGGGATGCGGTTGGAGCTGGGAATAATCGATTCGCGCGTAGCCGGACGGCACCTCGGTGGCGCGGACGTAGCCTAGCCAGCCGAAGCCGCCCAGCCAAAACGCAACGGCCAAAAAAATTCCGACAAAAGCCACGCCGCGGCCGGTGTATTCTTCCGGCTGGCTGCGAATTTTCCGCAGCGCCAACACGCCCAGTATCAACGCAGCAAAGGGAATCAGCCCCAGCCACCAATCGAGCACTGCCAATGCTGACAGGACACCCAACACCAGCGAAGCCACCGCTGCGGTAGACAGCGCCCGATACGATTCCGAGGGATTGTAATCGTTTTCCTCGGCGCCGGCATCGAGTGCGCTCATCCGCGGGGCCGTGGGCTTTAACGGTGCATCGTCGACCGGCGGAGCAACGATTTCGGTTTGTCCACTTTTCACAGTTGCTTACCTCACGCCTGCACTATCATCGGCACCGCTCGAGCAACAGCGCCACCCAACATTCCGCGCCGGCATGTTCAATTCTTCTTTACGTTGCCGTTGGGCAAGGAGTTGTTGGAGGATGTTGTATTGCTCGATGCGGCGCCGCCTGCTGCCGGAGCATTATTGGCGCCGGCCGGAACTGGCGCCGGAGCCAGCGCCGCTCCACCGGGCAACAAAAACGATTCCGCCTGCTTGGCCGCCGTAGGATCCATTTGCTGCAGCTTGGTCAATTGATTTTTGGCCTCCGGCAACGGGCAAACCTGCAAATATTTTAACACCGGCACGCGCACCCAGGCCGAATCGGCGTCGGCCTTTACAAATAAATCGACCAGCCGATCCAGCACGGTCCAATCTTGCCAGCGGGCCAAATCAGGAATGACTAAATCGGCCATTTTGGGGCGATCGAGCATCAGGTGAAACGCTTTTGCGGCATTATCTTTGGTCACGATGCCTGCTTCTTGGGAAATTCGGACGGCTTGAATAGCGGCATACGTGTCGGTGAATTCAGCAGCCTGATTTTTCAGAAACATGTCTTGCACCAGCGACATGCCTGTGGGGCCTTTGATTGCCAAATAAGATCCAATCATGGCATCCAGGCCCGCCTTGAACTTGCGATCTTTGGAATGAAACAGCGATTCAATCAGCGGCACGTCTTTTTCCGAGCCGCACACGCCTAGCAGCGTGAAGTACAACCGACGATGGCTGGGGGAAATATCGGGGTCTTGAATCCATTTAATCAATTGCCCGTAATTGGCGCGGGGGCCGTAAGCTTTCAGGTCGTCGTAGGAAGCCTTGGCGAATTCGTCGAACGAATCTTGCTTCAGCACTTGGTCGGCATCTTCCAAATAATTTTGAAAGAACACTAACCGATCGGCTCCTCTGTCGGACAGCTTAAGCAACATTTTGATGTACGGCAGGCTGCGATCGGTAAGTGCCGTGGGCGTGGACCATGACAGCGCTTTGGGATCGACCGCCGTAATTAAAAACTTCGTGCCCACGGGAGCGTCGCCCAAATAAATGGCTTCCACTGGCTTGGGTTTTTTGAGCAGATCGGGGCCTTTGAGGACTTCCACAATGCGGAATTTCGATTTGGCCACGGGCTCACTAATGCCGGGGGCGTAGGCGCTATCTGCGCCGGCGGGGCGCTGTGGTGTTTCCGTCATTTCGGCAATGACGACGGCATCGGCGGCTTTCATTTCTTCCGTCCAGGTCATGGACACCTGGCCGCAGAACGGGCAGGCCTTGGCCGTTAAGCTGATGGCCAGCATCAGCAAGCCGACACCTGCGGTAAAGAATAAAGGCTTGGCGATTCGTCCGCTCATATTTCCACTCCTTGAGTTTCCGTTACGGCGCGGCGGTAAGTGCCCGGGCCACGTCGGTTCGGTAAGCCGACAGCGCCGGCAAGTAACCCACCAGCGAGGCCAGCACAATCAAACCAGGAATTAAAATTAACTCCGCGGTCGGCACAAATTGCAAGAAGTTCACCGCTACTCCAGTGTACTCGGTAATGGTGGGAGCCGCCGCGCCCACCAGTAGGTGGCCCACCAGCCAGCCCGCCAAGCCGCCACCCAAAGCTAGCATGATGGACTCGGTTAACACAATCAGCATGATTTTTCCCCGGTGCGCGCCCAAGGCCCGCATGACGGCAATTTCGTGCCGGCGTTCCGACATGGAATTATAGATGCTCACCAAAATTCCGATGCCGGCCACGATGACAATTAGCACCGTCAGGGCTAGCAAAATCCACTGCATGGGCTGGACAAAGGTGATGGTGAGGACGGTTATTTCTTTAATCGGCTCGATGGCCTGGGCCACAAATTCTTTATTCACGTGCTTGACCAAATCGGGAGCCACAAGCTCGGGGGGCGCGCCGCCAATGCTGGCCGTGCGGATCAAAACGGCAGTGACTTCGCGCTGATCTTCGGGAAGCGGCGTTTTGAGAATTTCATCCGGCTCTTCTTTTTCGCCCGGCTTGTGCACCTCTTCCACGTGCCCTCTGGCATGATCGGGGATGAGGAAAAAGCCTTCCATGTTCACAAAGGCGGCCCGATCGACCGGCGTGCTCGTGCGGTCCAAAATGCCGGTGATTTTGAACGGCATGTGCTTTTCGCCGCCGACACCGTGCGCGGGCGAAAAACTGTCGCCGACTTTGAAACCCATGTGTTTGGCAACTTCGGCGCCAACGACGGCGGTCGTGAAATCGGGCGTCTTAAAGTTTTCGCCCGAGGAGAACGTCGCATGCAAAAGTTGGCTAAACAATTCCGGCGTGGTGCCGACCACACGGTATTGGCCGTTTTCGCCGACCACGTCGCCCAAGCATACGGGAATGGCGAGATCAACATCATCAGCGTACTTGCCATCTTTGTGATCGCTGCGATCTTTGGCGCGCAAAAATTGCTGATAATAATCCCAAGGAATGTTTTCGATCGGCCGGTTCAAATAGTAAACCGTATTCAGGAGCAGATCTAACCGCCCACCTTTGGCGCCGACGATGACGTTGTAACCCAGCGCATTGCCCGAGGCGAACGACTTGGCCACAATTTGGCCAATCACCAGCACCGCCACAACCAGCGACACTCCCAGCGCCATCGACAGGCCCGTCAGAAACGAAGCCAGCGACCGCTGTTGAATGCTGCGCCAGGCGATTTTGGAAAGGGTCATAGCTCAAACGCCGAGGGTGTTATTCGTTAATTGATTCACTTGTTCCAAATTTTCGACGCGCTGAAATTGCTCGGCAACTTGGGGCGTGTGCGTGACCAGCACCAGTGCCACGTTTTCCTCGCGGCAGGTGTCGCGAATTAAATCGACCACTTGCTGTTGATGCCGGGTATCGATATTCGCCGTCGGTTCGTCGGCCAACAGCAGTTTCGGTTTGTTCCCCAATGCCCGAGCCACGGCCACGCGCTGCTGTTCACCGACGGAAAGCTGGGCCGGTTTATGATGCAGCCGGTGCGCCAACCCGACACGATCCAAAAGATGCTTCGCGCGCTCAGGCTTGGCGCGGCCGGTGGCAAACGACATTCCCAAAAGCACGTTTTCCAACGCCGTGAAGCCGGGAAGCAAATTGAACGTTTGAAACACGTAGCCGATTTTGTCGGCGCGGAAGCGGTCACGCCCAGCTTCGGGCAACCGGGCAATGTCGACGCCGTCGATGCGAATTACCCCTTCGTCGGGCCGGCTGATTCCAGCGATCAAATGCAGGAGGGTGGTTTTGCCGGAGCCGCTGCGGCCAATCAGCACCATTTGCTCCCCGGCAGCTACATGAAAATGCCGCACATTCAAAATGGGCAGCCGCCCGCCTCCCGGCTCAAAAAAAGACTTTTTGACGTTTTCCAGAGTGAGCATAAGAAGGCAGGCCATTACGGCTGGATGACATTGCGGGCGCAAAAAATGCTGAACCCGCTTGATAATAATGGTTTACGCCGACAGAACAAAGAGCAAAGCAGGGTCGTGCGCGCGCCGCACCGCTGGGTTTATACGGCAGAAACCGGCTGGCGGTTCGATAACCGCGATGCTTGCTTTGATTTGCCAAGCCCATATTTTTTTCCGTCGGTCCAGCGTGGAGAAATCATCGGCTTGGCATGAATGAAAATGGCTGTCATACAATGTAGCCCGCGCCAGTTCATTCTCCGACACGCAGAAACAATTCTTTAATAATTTGCCATGTCTCAAACACTTGATTTATCGCGTCACGAAATCGACAACGAGTTCGCCGTGCGCAATGCTCCGCCGGCGGCGCTGTACGAAGATGCCATTTCGGTGGAACACGCGGCCATCGCCAATAGCGGGGCACTGATTATTCGCTCCGGAAAGAAAACCGGCCGCAGTCCTTTAGATAAACGAATTGTCGATCACCCAGATAGTTCCGGGAACATCTGGTGGGGGCCAGTGAACATCAAACTGGAAGAGCATGTGTTCGTCATCAACCGGCAACGGGCGATTGATTACTTGAATACCCGTGACCAGCTCTACGTGTGCGATGGCTTTGCCGGTTGGGATCCGCGCTATCGGGTGAAAGTGCGCGTAATTTGCGCCCGGGCATACCATGCGCTGTTCATGCGCAACATGCTGATTCGTCCGACGGCGACGGAATTGGAGCAGTTCGGCGAGCCCGATTATGTGATTTACAATGCCGGCCAATTTCCTGCCAATCCGCACACGCACCAAATGACTTCGCGCACCAGCATCGACATTAGCTTAGAGCGGCGCGAAATGGTGATTCTCGGCACCGAATACGCCGGCGAAATGAAAAAGGGAGTGTTCACCTTGATGCATTACGTCATGCCGGCCCGCGGAGTGCTGTCGATGCACTGCTCGGCGAATGAAGGTGCATCTTCACTCTCTCGCCCTTTGGACGAGGGCCAGGTGTCCGCAGGCGACTCGCCGCGGCGAGGTGAGGGCGCCGGTTCTGGTGATGTGTCGTTGTTCTTCGGTCTATCGGGGACGGGCAAAACGACGCTGTCGGCCGATCCTTGCCGCCGACTGATCGGCGACGACGAACACTGCTGGAGCGACCACGGCATTTTCAACATCGAAGGCGGCTGCTATGCCAAGTGCATTGGGCTGACGCGCGAAAACGAGCCGGAAATTTACGACGCCATTCGCTTCGGCACAGTGCTAGAAAACGTGGTGTTCAACGAAGAAACGCGAGCCGTCGATTTCGAGAACGCAGCCCTCACCGAAAATACCCGGGCCGCTTATCCGATTGAATACATCGACAACGCTAAGGTGCCCTGCGTAGGCGGACATCCGCGAAACATTATCTTTCTTACCTGCGATGCGTTTGGAGTGATTCCGCCGGTAAGCCGGCTGACGCCGGAGCAGGCAATGTATCATTTCATCAGTGGATATACGGCGCGCGTGGCGGGCACCGAAGTAGGCGTGAAGGAGCCGCAAGTCGCGTTCTCCGCCTGTTACAGTGCGGCGTTTTTGGTGCGGCATCCGACCGTGTACGCCACGATGCTGGCCGAACGGCTGCGGAAACACCGCGCTCAGGCCTGGCTGGTGAACACCGGCTGGTCCGGAGGCGCTTACGGCGTGGGTTCGCGCATTCCGCTGGTGCACACCCGCGCAATTATCGACGCCATCCACTGCGGCGCATTGAATGCAGCCCCGACGCAGCGCGATCCGCACTTCAAACTCGACTATTGCACCCGTTGCCCCAGCGTGCCCGAGGCACTATTGCAGCCTGCCGCCACCTGGAAAGATCGGGCCGCTTATGAAGCTACGGCCCAAAAGTTAGCTGCTTTGTTCCGCGAGAATTTCGCCAAATACGCCAGCCCCGATTTGCCGGCGATGGCTTCTGCCGGGCCGTAAGTGTGGTTGCCGATCGACGAAATTTTCGCCTGGCCAAGAGTTTTTCTTGGCAGCACAAAGCCGGGCGGTTAAGCTCAAGGAAATTTCCAGGAGAACGATTATGGCCGCCGGGTGCCGCACTGCATTCGCACTTGGATTACTTGCCGCTATTGCGCAGGCTGGGAATATCTCGGCGCAAGCAGGCCAAGATCAAACCACTCACAAATTTTCATTTGCACCAGGAAACAACATATCGGGCTATACGCAGGTTTCACCTGAGACGACGTACTCCAAAGAACTGGGCTACGGTTTTGAGCCCGGAGCCCAATTGAAAACGATTGAGCAAGCCGGTGGTGCTGCTGCGCATGCCGAAAGCGCTTCTGGTGATCTCCCGCATAGCGGTTGCGTCACCAGCGACAAACCGTTTTATTTTTCCATTGCGCTGCCGGAAGGAAACTACAAGGTGACAGTCACGCTGGGCAATCCGGCGGGCGATTCAACGATGACCGTCAAAGCCGAATTGCGGCGATTGATGTTGGAACACGTGCACACCGAGCCGGGCAAGTTTGAAACGCACACGTTTGACGTGAACATTCGCACGCCGCAAATTGCCGGCGGCAGTAGCGTGCACTTGAAGCCGCGCGAAAAAACCGACGAAGCCTGGGCCTGGGATGACAAGCTCACGTTGGAATTCAACGATGCCAAACCCTGTCTGTGCGCGGTGGAAATTGAGCCGGCAGACAATATTCCCACAGTGTATTTATTGGGCGACTCCACGGTCTGCGATCAGCCCCTGGAGCCGTGGAACAGTTGGGGGCAAATGCTGCCGCGGTTTTTTCAGCCCGGCGTGGTGGTTTCCAACCAGGCGGAGTCGGGCGAATCGCTCCGCAGTTCGCTGGGCGCCAAGCGGCTGGATAAAGTTCTCAGCACCATGAAGCCCGGCGATTATTTGTTCATTCAGTACGGCCACAACGACATGAAGGAAAAAGGCGAAGGGGTGGGCGCGTTCACCACGTACAAGGCCGACCTGAAAAAATTCATTACTGGGGCTCGGCAGCACGGCGGCACCGCGGTGCTGGTGACTTCGATGGATCGTAAAAAAGGTTTGGGCGCCGACGGACAAATGACCAACACGCTGGGCGACTATCCGGAGGCGGTACGGCAAACTGCCAAGGAAGAAAATGTTCCCTTGATCGACCTGCACGCCATGAGCTGGAAGTTGTATCAGGCGCTGGGACAGGACAACATCGGCAAAGCGTTTCAGGATCCCACGCATCATAACAATTACGGCAGCTACGAGCTGGCTAAATGCATTGTGGAAGGCATTCGGCAAAACAAGCTCGATTTGGCCAAGTTCATTGTGGCTGATTTCACCGATTTCGATCCGAGCCATCCTGATCCGGTGGATAGTTTTCACATGCCGGCCAGTCCGAAAGTTTCGAGTGTCAAACCGGAGGGAAATTGAGATGCGCGGTTGTTTGTTGATTCTGGCGGTTGGCGCGTTGTTGTACACCGCAGGCTTACCGTGTTTCGCCGCTGATGAGCCGGGTGCAAATCCACCGGTGGCTGCGAATAAAACGGAGAAAGCTGCCGATACGCAGGCCGGCCTGCCGACGCTGTTCATCGTGGGAGATTCGACGGTGAAAAATGGCACGAATAACCAGCATGGCTGGGGAGAGCGGAGCGCCAAATTCTTCGACACAACCAAAATCAACGTCCAGAACCGCGCCATTGCCGGCCGCAGCAGCCGCACGTTCATCAATGAAGGCCGCTGGGACAAAATTCTCGAAACGGCCAAGCCCGGCGATTTTGTCATCATTCAAATGGGCCACAATGACGGCGGCGCCGTGGACGATGGTCGCCGAGCGCGCGGATCACTCCCCGGCATCGGCGAGGAAACTCAAGAAATTGATAATTCTCAAACTCATCAACACGAAGTCGTGCACACCTATGGCGGGTACTTGCGCAAGTATATTTCCGACGCCCGAGCCAAAGGCATGACGCCGATTTTGTGTTCGCAAGTTCCGCACTGTCCGCAAAAGCCGGTGGAAGAAGGTGCGGTGGAGAACGTCAAAACCGTGGCCTGGGCGGAGCAAGTGGCGAAGAACGAGGGAGTGCTGTTTGCCGATTTGAACCGCACAATTTTGAAGCATTACGTCGGCCTGGAGCCGGTCGACATTAAATCGAAGTATTTCACGACGCTCGACAATACACACACCAACACCGACGGCGCCGATCTGAACGCTGCTTGCGTGGTGGAGTGCTTGCGAAGTTTGAAAGATAACCCGCTAGGAAAATATCTCGTGGACCCCTCGTCGGCGGAACCGCAGCAAGCCGCGCCCTGAGCAGCGAATTTTGGGCAGCATCAAAAATCGCTGAGCGTTTTCGGGGGCCAGGCGGCGCGCACGGCGTTGGTGACCGCGAGAATGTCGATTGCCTCTTGCAGAATGGCGCCAGCCACCGGGGGTAAATATCCGGCCGCGGCAATCAGCATCGCCAATATGCTGGCAGCCATGCCTCCCACAGCACTTTGCAAAGCAATTTGTCGCATACGGCGGCTGATGTGCATGAACTCGTCAACGCGCTCCAGCGAAGTATCCATCACCACCGCGCCGCTGGCTTCGCCGGTGATTTCGTTGCCGGTGCCGAAGGCCAGGCCGACTGTAGCCGCCATGAGCGCGGGAGCATCGTTAATGCCGTCGCCCAAAAACAGCGTGGGCGCTAATTTCGTTTCGCGGCGGACAATGTTCACTTTGTCTTCCGGACTTTGCTCGGCATAGACTTCCTTGATTCCCACCTGATCGGCCAAGTATCGCACTTCGCTTTCACGATCGCCCGACACCAGCAACACTTTGTGGAAGTGATGCTTCGGGGCTAAATGGTGCACGAAGGAAACGCCTTCGTGGCGCGGCTGATCGCGAAAACGGTACGTGGCGGCATATTTTCCATCGACCAGTACCACGCATTCCAACCCCCCGGCGAGCGGCGGCAGGAGAGCCGCCCGATCTGGCTGGGCCGCTAACAATTTTTTGCGGCTGGTTATTTGCACTGGCCGCCCGGCGACCACGCCTTGCAGGCCTGCGCCTGGCTTTTCATGAATTTCCGATGCTTCGCAGGGAGCCAGCCGTTGGCGCTGCGCCGCTTGCACAATCGATTCGGCCAGCGGGTGTTTGGAATACCGTTCCAAGCTGGCCGTGAGCATTAACACTTCGTGCTCAGCAAAACCCTCCGCGACCAGTTGCTCCGTCAGCCGCGGCTCTCCGTAAGTGAGCGTGCCGGTTTTATCGAAAATGACCGTGCGGCAGGTGTCGATTCGCTCCAGCACCGTGGGATCGCGCACAATAATGCCGCGCCGCGCCGCCAACGAGATGCTGCCGATGATCGCCACCGGAATGGCAATCAGCAACGGGCAAGGCGTGGCCACAACCAACACCGCCAGAAATCGCACCGGCTGCCCGCTGGCGGCCCAAGCGGCCACAGCGATCGCCACCGCCAGCGGCGTGTAGAGCGCGCCCAGCCAATCGGCCATCCGGCGAATGCGCGGACGCCGCTGTTCCGATTCCTGCATCACGCGCATGATTTGCGCATAGCGCGAATCGACCGCCCGGCGGGTGGCCCGAATCACCAGCGCGGTTTCGCCATTGATCGAACCGGAGAGTACCGTTGTGCCTGGCGTTTTCGACATGCGGTAGGGTTCGCCGGTAAGATACGATTCGTCCATCACGCCGTGCCCTTCTTGCACCTCGCCATCGACAGGACAAATTTCGTGTGGAAACACCACCAGCGAATCGCCGACCACGATTCGATCGAGCGACACATCTTCCACTTGCGAGTTTTGCCGCAAATGGGCCACCAAGGGCATGCGCTTCGATAAAGCCCGCAACACGCCGGCGGCACTGCGGACGGCATAACTTTCGATGGCCTCGCCGCCGGACAGCATCAACACCACCAGCGTGCCGGCCAGATATTCACCGAGCAAAACGGAGGTGACAATTGAGATGCCCGCCAACAAATCGGAACCGAATTCTCGATGGAAGAGCTTGACCAGCAACTCCACAACAATGGGTACGCCTCCCAACGCCAGGGCCGCATACAGCGGCCACAGCGCAGTGCCCATTCTGCTGCCTAAGTAAAGCCACAGGAGCAAATGCGCGGCAATGGCGGCAATCGCCAGCGCGGCGATCAATGGATAGCGCCGCTGATACAGACGCCCCATCCACTGCGGTCCAACGGCAGCGGGCATGCATGTTCCTTATGGCAAATTCCATGCGCCGCTTGGGAACGAGGCGCAGAATCGGATTTCAATTACATTCAAATCGCAAGGTTTTTAATTGTACGGCGTGAGCCGACCGAATCGCAGGAGCTTCGTAAGTGATTCTGCGGCAGGCACTTGTGCCATTCAAAACCGTGCGGCGGACAGAATATAATGGGTAATTGTCGCAAAATCCGCAAGTTCCGCCGGTCGAAAATTCAGACACGCCAAAAAACGAACCGGCAAGATTCCACGCGCCGTAGCAACATTCTTTTCGCATGACCAAGACCCAGGCACACGAGCAAACGGGTGCGACGGACCGGCCGCAGCCGCTCGACTGGTCGGCCTTGCTG
The DNA here is from genome assembly GCA_035656635.1 of Pirellulales bacterium. NCBI lineage: Bacteria > Pseudomonadati > Planctomycetota > Planctomycetia > Pirellulales > Pirellulales bacterium. Next base: position 51,478 of record DASRSD010000184.1, on the reverse strand, counting down.
GCACAGCATGAGCGCTGGTTGCGCACGGTCGTGTTTGCGCGCTTGGGCAACAGCGAAGGGGTGGACGAAGTATTGCAGGAAGTGGCATTGGCGGCGGTACGCCAACGGGCTCCCATCAACGATCCAGCTAAGGCCGCGCCATGGCTGTACCGGCTGGGGGTGCTGCAGGCACTGTTATATCGCCGCAAACATGGCCGCCAGCGCAAGCTGATCGATCGATTCGTGCAGCGCTGGCCGCCGCCGGATCACGATGCCGGCTCGCCCGATCCACTGGCCTGGTTACTGGCCGACGAACGGCAGCGTTTGGTGCGCGAGGCGGTGGCTCGGCTGCAACCGCGCGATGCTGAAATTTTGCTGTTGAAATACACCGAAGATTGGAACTATCACCAATTGGCCGAACACCTGGGCATTAGCCACTCGGCCGTGGAAACACGATTGCACCGAGCACGCGCTCGGTTGCGAAGCGAGCTGTTGGCATTGAACGTGGTTGAGACACGCGGTTGAAACAAAAGTTAGTTAAGGAACCTTCGATGAGCGATGCACAGAACATGCCTAACTTTGCGGACGACTTCCAGCATCGATTGGAGCGCTGGGCCGATGGAGAATTGAACGCGGACCAACAGCGGCAATTGCTCTCGGTATTGGAAAGCCAACCGGATGGTTGGCGCCGCTGCGCGCTGGCGTTTATTGAAGCGCAAGCCCTGCGCGACGAATTGCGGCAATTAACCGCGAAAAAAACTGCAGCCGGCACGTCGGGACCGGCGGTGCATCTTGCTGCTCCGGCACTGCGCCATGGTGGCTTTCGCATGTCGCGATTGAATTGGTTCGCGTTGGCAGCAAGCGTCCTCGTGGCGTTTACCTTGGGTATGGCCGCGCACGGGGTTTTGCCCATCGGCTCACCCGCCGGTCAAGCGAACAATTCCACAATTGTGCAGGCTACGCCGGATGCTGTGTCCCCGGCTGCAGCGCCGTCGAACAATTCAACCCCGGCGGCAAATACATCACCCTTGGAAGTTTCAGCGAATGACAGCGTCGTTGCTTCAAATTCGGCGACGACCAATTCCAGCAAATGGCAATCACTCAAAGTGACTCTGCCCACCGCTAGCGGGCAGGGAGAGCAAACCGTCGAAGTGCCTTTAGTTGCGGCCAGCGAAGATAACGTGCAAACCCTGTTGGCTAGTCAACAGCCGGTTCTTTCCGATACGGCTGTGCAAACGCTGGAAAGCACCGGACATGCGGTCGAACAACATCGGGCGTATTATCCCGTGCAACTGGAAGACGGCACGCAGGTGGTGTTGCCCATGGATTTTGTCGAAGTGCGCGACACCGACGGCTGGCAGTGAGGCAGCGGTCGGTGGCGTGTTTAGTGGTCGGAAATACACAGTCGCGATCGTCGTTGGTCGCGCAGAGCAATTTGAAATCATTCTTCGTGGTTCCGGTAGAACGAAAAAAAGAGTACTTCCCATGCAGTGCGATTTATGGCAACGTCGCTTTGGCTGGACATGCCTGGCGGCCATCATTTTGATTTCGGGCGCGCTGGCACAACAAAAACACGCCGCGGCCGATGACGGTGACGATTCAAGTGGTGCGTTCAATGAAGCACAGCGTTTGTTCGCCCAAGCGCCGAACAATGCCTTTCAAGGTCCCGAATGGCAGCGCTATCTCGATTTGGCCGTGAACGGCGAGACCGGCAAGTATTGGATCGGCGTGGAATGCCGTGAAGCTCAGCCGGAACTGAAGTCACAACTCGGCTTGAAAGATGACGAGGGGTTAGTCGTCATTCACGTCGCTGAAGAGGGTCCGGCCACGAAGGCGGGCATCAAACAGCATGATTTAATTGTTTCGGCCGGCGATACGAAATTGGCTCATCCCGCCGATCTTGTCAAAGCGGTTAACGCGGCCGGCGGAAAAGAACTTTCGCTCAAAATTATTCGTGGCGGCAAAGAGCAAACTATTGCTGTCACGCCCGCCGAACGGCAGCACGGCACGGTCAATCTCATCGCGCGCCCTGGACAAGGTTTCATATTTTCCGGCCCGCCCGGCGCCCCACATGTCGATTTGCCCGATAACGTGACCGTCACCGTTGTGCATCACGGCAAGGATCCTGGAAAAATTACCGTGACGCGCGGCGATGATAAATGGGAAATTACCGATCAAGAGTTAAATAAGCTTCCCGACGATTTGCGACCGTTGGTGGGACAGCTGATTGGGGGTGGCCCGCTGGCGCCGTTCATGGGCGGAAACAATCCGAATAGCTTTTTTCAGCCACCGGGCATTCGCGTTGAAGGGATGCCGATGGGTCCGCCGGGAATGAATCCACCGCCGCCCGATGGGAACGGACCTCCAGGGCATGGTGGTGATGGTCCGCCACACGATGGCAAAGGCCCACCGCACGATGGCAAGGGCCCGCCGCGCAATGAAAATGGTCCGCCGCCGCATGACGGACGTCCACAATCGCGAGACGGAAATTCACTGCCGCCCTTTGCCCAGCCAATGCCGCCAGGTTATTCTCCTCCGCCCGCCTATCCGCCGCGGCAGTACAACCAGTTAGCTCCTAATGCGGCTGCCGGAGCCTTGCCGCCGGAAATGATGCAGCGCTTCGATGAGCTCGATCGGCGCTTGGATATGCTGCAACAGGAAATTCAACGATTGCACGTTGATGGAACCGATGGCATGCCGCGCATGCACCCGCGCCCGGAAGATTCCATGCCGCACATGCAACCTCGTGGCCCAGATTCTGGCCGCAACGGTCCACCAGGATTAGGTGGCCCGCCGCCGAACGACGGCCAGCGACAAGGCCCGCCGGGCGGTCAATAATTGCGGCAAGGTTCAATTCACGTCGTGGGCAACCCCGCAACATATTGGCATCGCTCAACAAAAAAAGCCCTGGGATAGCATTCCCAGGGCTTTGCGTTTTTATTCTTGCGGCCGCTTACCAATACGCTTCCAAGCCGACCGATAGACCGTTGTAGAAAATATCGCCGTCGTTTCTCACAAAGGGTTGGGGCGCTAGCAAGCTGCTATCGAACGAAACCTGGTCCGGCGCCAAGGCCAGTCCGCCGAGCAGGACCAAATCCCAGCCGGCGTGGATCATTAAGTGATCGTTAATATCGTAGCCCACTACGAAGCTGAGCTCTCCTAAGAAAGCCGCCGTCTGTTCACTGGCCGTTCCGGATTGATTCTCGGTGGGAGTGGTGGCGGTTGTATCCAGACCCACGATGTGTGCAAAGCCGTTGGTAAAGTTGCAGTAAATGCCGGCATCTCCCTTGATGCCCCAGTAGAAAGATTCATGCACGTCGTAGCAATCGCCGCCGACTTGGAAACCCAGCAAATGGTTCTTCGTGTTCAATTGATAATCGCCGCTGAAGGTGGTCGAAGGCACCGGCGCACTGCTTAGCCAGCGGAACTGTTCTTCTTCCGAGATGCCGCGCAAGCCAAAGAACAGCGATTCCGTGCGTCCTGGCTGCACGTGCCGCGACCAAAACCCATCTGGACCCATCGTTAGTTGATCTCGTCCCGGTCGATTGCGAACGCGGTAATCGATCTCTATGCTCTGAAAGTCGGAACGGTAGTTTGTCGTGGCGAGCGTGGCATTGGTAAAGCCGGCAACCGCTATATTCAACGGAATAATTTGCAAGGTATTGTTCGGTTCGGCCGCCAAGCTGTTTTCGCCTTCCCAATTGTTGAATCCCAGATAGGTAACTTCCAGGCTGTGATCTCGGTTCTGGCAATCACGGCCGAGGAAGTAGCCCAGAGTGCCGCGTCCGCCCGCTTCCAACGGCATCGCTTCGCCACGGGAGTTCAAAAACCGCCCCGTTATTTGGCCATTCCCGTTTTCTTCGGCGGAGATAATTTTTGGATTGGCGCGACTTCGATTCCAAATGACAAAGTCGAAGTCGCCGTACCAGCAGCCATCGCGCCACCAATACCCGGAACTGGCCGGGTAAGGTCGTTGATCGGAAAACACGCCATCGCCGTCGGTATGCTCGATGTCCGAATGTTCGGGGACAATTTGCCCCCCTTCAATCATCAGTTTGGAAGTCGTATCGCCGAGGTGCGGAGACGAAGAATTATCGAAAATCGACGAAGTGGACGGATCGATGCTGGAAGATTTGCCATTTGGTTCGGGGAGCGTTTCCGGCATTTGGGCGCGCAGCGATCCTGCCGCCAGCAGCAACGCTCCACTAACCACCATGAGATGCCAGGCCGCGAGTTTCACTCCACGATCCTCCACACCTTGTTGCCAAGTCACGAACGTTGTTCAAAATCTCTTGCCCGGGAACACTGCGCTCCGGTTTTTCTTCCCCCACAGAATCGGATGCGGCAAGGCTTACGCCACAGGAATAGTCGCTAGAATCGTCAAAAAACTCTGTCTCGCCCCAGGCTTCGCAGTTTCCCAAGTTCACAAACAGTTAAGGGGCAATAAGTTAGGCGGTAGCCGAGGCGACAAGGGTTTGCTACCATTGCGATTCGGCCTTTGGCAAGAATTTTTTGCAATCGCCGAGTTGGTTTCGCCGCTATCATCTTTGATCCGACTGCTGTCTTCGAAATGCCCATCGATCCTTATTCTCCCTGCCCCGGCGGCACCGGAAAAAAACTGAAATTCTGCTGCTCCGATTTGGTGCAGGAGTTAGATAAGCTGCAGCGCATGCTCGAAGGAGAACAGGCTTCGGCCTGCCTTGATGCCGTTCGCAAGCTGGACGAAAAGTATCCGGGCCGGGCCTGCTTGCAAAGCATGCGCGTACAGTTGGAAACGGCCCTGGGGGATGCTGCGGCCGCGGAATCCACGCTAGCGGCATTTCTCAAGCAGCACCCGGAAAACCCCATCGCCCGGTCGGAAAAAGCACTGCATACGGCAGCGCAAGGGGACCCGTTGGGGGCCATCATCTGGCTGCAACAGGCGATTGAAGCCTGTGGAACAGAAATGCCTTCCCAGGTGTACGATGCCATCGGCGCTTTGGCGTTGGTGCTGCTGCAAGGCGGCCATGTCGTTCCCGCCCGCGCCCATTTGCAATTGCAGTTGGGGTTGTCGCAAGGCCGGGACGAACGGGCTGTCTCCACGCTGTTGCAATTGGAAGGCTCGCCGACCATTCCCGTGCTGCTGAAGAACACGCTGCCATTTGAGCCGGCGCCGGCGAAAGCGTCGTGGGAAGCGCCATTTCAGGCGGGCTTAAACGAAGCGCATCATGGGCACTGGAAAAAAGCCGTCGATCAATGGACGGCATTGGCTTCGCAGGCTGGAAGCTCACCAGCATTCTGGCGAAATTTGGCCACGCTCCACAGCTTCCTCGGTAACTACGCGGAAGCGGTAGATGCCCTGCGAAAATTCGCGGCCTTGGAGGTGCCGGCCGACGATGCCGTCGAGGCCGAAGCGCTGGCTCAATTGCTGGCGAAGGACGAGGCGGAAGGGCACGTGGACGAAATTTCGCTCACGTACAACCTAGATAACGGTGAAGCGGCCCAAGAAAAATTTGCTGCTGATCGTCGCTTCGAACGGTTGCCGCTGGATACCCGCCCTTGGACAGAGCAAAACGAGCCGCCGCCGCGCGCCGCTTTTTCGTTGTTGAGCCGTCCGGCGCTCGCCAGCGGCAAAGAGATTACCCCCGAACAAATTCCTAATCAACTTGGTCAATTGCTCCTGTTCGGCAAGCAAACCGATCGCGAAGCCCGGCTGGAGTTGCTCCTATTCCGTCCTGAGCTGCCGACTGCCCAAAAACTTTTGCAGGAAACACTGGGCGACGGGTTCGGCCCGCCCTCGGCGGAAACCGTCATTGGCCACTTGGGGCAAACCGAACACGCGCTCAGTTGGCATTGGCGCTTGCCCGACGACACGCCGGAAGCGCTGCGGCTAAAGCTGGGGTTGGAACAACGGCAATCGCTGGTGCTCAATCGCTGGCCGAAGCTGCCGTTGCCGATTTTCGGCGGCCGCACGCCGGAGCAGGCGGCCACGGAACCGCAATATCGCACTCGATTGCAAGCGGCAATTCTGCTGCTGCAGCTCTCCGATGCCGATAGCACGCCCGACACTTACAACCAACTGCGGCGCAATTTCAAACTGCCGGAACTGGGCGATTTAAATTCAGCCGGGCTCGACATGAATCAGCTCCCATTGAACCGCATGTTCCGCTTGCAGCCCGAATCGCTTTCCGACGAACAATTGCAGCAAGCGTTCAATCGGGCAGTCGTCGCCAATTTTGCGCTGGCCCTTAAGCGATTGGCGCCGGAAGTCGTCCAGCGGCCAAATATTCCGGTGCCGGAGTACAAGCTTTCCGCCTATCGTTGGCTGGTGCGCACGGCGCCCAATTCCACCGCAGCGCTGCAAATCATCGACGAAGCCCGCAAATTGGCCGAAGCCCACAAGCAATCTTCGGCATCCTGGGATTTATTGGAGCTTTCGCTGCGCATTCAATTGGGCGATGGGCAAACGGTGCTGCAATTGATCGACCACATTCAGCGTCAACATGCGCGCGAGCCGGGCGTGGCTCAGGCGCTGGTGCAACTGCTGATGCAATTCGGTTTGATCACGCCCGATGGCCGCTTGGCCGTGGGCGCGGCTCCGCCGGCTGCCGCGGGAGCCAGTGCAGCCACGCCGCTTGTAGTTCCAGGCGCTGCTGCCGAGCCCGGCAAATTGTGGACGCCCGACGCTCCGCAAGCCACTGGCGAAAAAAAATCGGCGTTGTGGCTGCCGGATTGATAAGCCACGATCTCTTTGCAAATTCGCATCTTTCCGCGCCAGTTGCTTTCGTTCAGTTCTGCAAGCGGAAAGTTCACACACTTCTAACACCGCAGCACGAGTGGAGCGTGTATATTAGCACGCAATCCCCACGCCCCGGTGTTGCTAAAGATCCTCTTCCCCGAGATGCAACAAGCAACACCGGGGCCTCTTCATGCGCGGCGGTGACAGTCACGCTATGTACCAGCAGCAGCGGCCAGCATGTTTTGCATGCTTTCGCGGGCCAGGCGTTCAATGCCGGGGGCGTAATCGAACACTTCGACCGAAATCCAGCCGCGCCAGTCGATTTCTTTCAGGGCCGCAAAAATCGGCCGCATGTCGAGCTGACCCATGCCGGGGCCTTGCAGGTTTGGGTCGTTAGCGTGAAAGTGAGCAAGGATGTCGCGGTTGGCCCGAATGATGTCGGCCGGCGGCTGCGACTCGCTGGCCATGGCTTTGCAGTCCAGGTGCAGGCGAACATGCGGCGAGTTGACCAGGTTAATCAGTTCGCGCCCTTCCGCGGCAGTGAGCAAAAAATCTCCTTCGGCCGGCCCCAACGGTTCCACGGCAATCGTCACGCCGCATTCATCCAGCACCGGTAGCGCTGCCCGCAACACGTCGGCGGCGTAGCCCATTGCTTGCGGCTTGGTGACACTCGGCAACAGGTTTCGCTGCTGCGGAGAGCCAAGAACCATAATCGTTCCGCTTAAATCGCGGCACAGCCGTGCTAGTTCGCACAAGTAATTGGCCGTTTTGGTTTGCACGGACTGATCGGGCGACGTGAGATAAAACCCTTCGGTCTTGGCCAACAGCCAATGCAAGCCGACGACTTCCAGCCCTGCCGCTTCGGCCTGCCGGCGCACTTGGGCGCGCTGCTGTGGCGAAATTTCTGTGGCGTACCGGGCCAGCGTGAACGGGGCGATTTCAATGCCGGTGTAGCCGCACTCGCGGGCGAAGGCAAACGCCCGATCGAAGGGCCAATCTTGAAAAGTTTCGTTGCAAATGGCGTAGCGGAACATAGTAGGCGGTATGCAGCAGGCGGCAGGCGGTGAGTTACATAGCCCGACTGTGTCGTGTCGGTCGGGCGGAACCACACAGCTTCAACTAGTTAAAAAAGCACATCATCCACACTCTTGTTAAACCCTTCCGGAAACCATTAGATTATGGCGTCTTTCGCCGGCAAGAGTAATATATGTACATGCGCCCAGTTTCGGGTAGAATGTTTTTGATTCACCGGCGCATCAATCGACACAAGAGGTGTCTTCCGTGGCTTTCAAAAACAATCGAATTCATCAGGGCGATTGCATCGAACTGCTGGCCAAGCTGGAGCCGGGCAGCGTGCATTTGGCGTTTGCCGATCCGCCGTTCAACATCGGCTACGAGTACGATGTGTACGACGACCGGAAGGCCTACCAGCACTACCTGGATTGGTCACGGCAATGGATGGCCGGCGTATACCGGGCATTGCGGCCCGATGGCACGTTCTGGCTGGCCATTGGCGACGAATATGCCGCGGAGCTCAAGGTCTTAGCCCGCGATTTGGGCTTCAGTTGCCGCAGTTGGGTGATTTGGTATTACACCTTCGGCGTGAATTGCACGCGGAAGTTCAATCGCTCGCACGCCCATTTGTTTCATTTTTTGAAAGACCCGAAGCAGTTCACGTTTAATTTTGACGACCCGACGATTCGGGTTCCGTCGGCCCGGCAATTGGTGTATGCCGATGCGCGGGCGAATCCCAAGGGTCGGCTGCCGGACGATACGTGGATACTACGACCGCAAGATGTGACGGGAGGATTCAGCGAGAATTCGGACACCTGGTACTTCCCGCGTGTGGCAGGCACATTCAAAGAGCGGGCCGGTTTTCACGGCTGCCAAATGCCCGAGCAATTGCTAGGGCGGATTGTGCGGGCCAGCTCGAACGCCGGCGATTTAGTGCTCGATCCATTTACCGGCAGCGGCACCACGCTCACGGTGGCAAAAAAATTGGGCCGCAACTGGATGGGCTTTGAACTTTCGCCTGATTATGCGCGGCAAGCAACGCAGCGCATTGAAAAAGCAGCGGTTGGCGATCCACTCAACGGCGCAGCCGATCCCTTAGCCAGCGCCCCGGCCACGGTCAACGGCAAGCAGCGAAGTCATCGCGATGCAAAAGCGCGGCCAATACGAAAAGCAGTCCGAATTCGGTCATAATTGCCTGCAATTTCGGCCTCTTGCAATTGATTTTTTTACTGCTACATTGCCCGGTAGTGTGTTGGTGGTTGGCTGAAAGCGTTTGATTTTTCGGCCAACAAACAGGGAACTCCGGTGTAAACCCGGGACGGCCCCGCCGCTGTAACCGAGCGGTAACGCACGTCGTTTTCTAATTGCCATTGTCGCGCGATCCTCTTTGCAAAAGCAATTTGGACCGTTGCGGCGAGAAGGCTGTGGCGACGTACGGCTCGGAAGTCAGAAGACCTACCAACGCGATTTTGTGCCGTTTGTGCTGCGAGGGACAGCACGGCCAACGTTTCCATTTTGCTATAGCTTCTGCCGCAATGAGCGCTCATGGCTTGAAGATGCGCCGTGGTCAGTCGTCAGTGGTTAGTGGCCAGTTGCCGGCAACGAGCAACAACGGACCACGGACAACTGGCAGCTCAGTTCACCATCCATTCCTCACCCCCCATTCCGCATTCCGCATTGCTTCCGCCTTCACGCTGGTCGAGCTGCTGGTGGTGCTGGCGATTATTGGCGTGCTGATCGCACTATTGCTGCCGGCGGTGCAAGCAGCCCGGGAAGCTGCGCGGCGCACGGCATGCCAGAACAATTTACATCAAATCGGGCTGGGATTATTGACGCACCATGAGGCCAAGCATGCCTTTCCGCCCGGGCTGTTAGATCGCAAGACCAGCGCGAATCCGAAGGGGCGTCAGCTCAGTTGGAATGTGTTTCTGCTGCCGTTCATTGGCGAACAATCGTTATTCGCCAAGTTCGATTTAACCAAAGCTTACAACGCCCAGGAAAATGCGCTGGCCGCCGGCGCCATTTTGCCAATTTTCAATTGCCCCAGTTGCACGCGGTATGCCGCCGATCGAACCGGCATGACCACCGGCGATATGAACGGCAACGGCCACTGGGATCCCGGCGATAATTTGGCCTTCACCGATTACGGCGGCAACTTTGGCTTCAATGGCTTGGGCAAACCCTACATGAACGGCGTGCTGATTTACGAGCAGCCGATTTCGTTGGCAGATATTACCGACGGCGCTTCGCACACCATTATCGTTTCAGAAGATACCGGCCGCGGCGCCGCTTTCGATGGGCAATGGGCCAACGGCGAAAACATTTTCGACGAAAGCGGCCTGATCAACGATCATTCGGTGCCAGAATATCTGTGGCAAAATAACGAAATGTGGAGCGACCACTCCGGCGGCATCAACGCGTTATTCTGCGACGGCTCAGTGCATTTTTTAGGTGAACTCACGCAGTTGGAAGTGCTGGCGGCGCTGTGCACGCGCGCCAGTGGAGAAACCGTCGACGGCGCATCGATGAATTTACCTTAAGAATTGTTAACTCCGCAAATTGTTCAACTTTATTGAATAGTGTGTTAAATCGGGAGCTTCATCATGTTCATAAATTCTTGTTTAGCTCGGAATGGCCGGCCGGCTTGGCTGATTTTGATGGGAGTGAGAGGTTGCGCGTGGTTGTGCTGCATGCTGCTAACGACCCGGGCATTAGCCGTTTCGCTGGGTGATCCGACCACGCCGGTCAACTTGCCGCTAAACAGCAGCGATGCCTATGGTGTATCGGTGGCTTTTGGACCGTTGGACGGATTGATGTACGTGTGGGACGGGGCCAGCGTGCTCAAGCAAGACGGATTCAACAGCGATTCATACACGTCGATTGGATCGGTTAACACCAGTGGCTCGGATGCCGGTCCCATCACCTTCTCCACCGACTTCAGCCAAATCTTGTTGGGCAACGGCGCCGGCGGCACGAATCCGGACGGGAATGCCGGGAACATATTCGCCATGTCTGCCGCTGGCGAAAATGCGACCAGCCCTGTGGGAAATATTCCGTTTCATGCGTCGTTTCTGGCCGCGCCTTTTAGCGGGTCGAACAGCAAATACTTTATCGATTCAGGAACTGACGCATTTGGCAGCGGCAGCAACGTTTCGGTATTCGACTCCACGGCAGGAGCAAGCGTTCCGGCGATTTCAGTCATCAACGGTATTCCCGGCGCCAGCACGTCGATGACGATGGATTCGTCCGGTCGCCTATACGTGGGCGTAGGCTTTGGTCCCGATGCAGGACAAATCCGGCGGTTCTCCCTCAGCGATTTGCAAAACGCTTACAACACCAACACGGCGCTGGAGTGGAGCAGCGGCCAACTGTTCAATGCCAAAGACAACAACGGCGGGGCCGGAATGTTTTTCGACGCGCGCGGGTATTTATTTGTGGGAGGCATCCAAGGTGTAACGGTGTTCGATTTGCAAGGGAACAGCGAAGTGTATAGCAACGACGGCTATACCTCCGTGGTTTACGACAAGGCGAACGATCGGTTTTTAGCCTCTGGCTTTGGCGACGAACAAGGCATTTACAGCGCTTCCGCTTTTAATGTGCATTTGCCAGGCGATTTCAATCTCGATGGGCACGTCGACGCCAGCGACGTGGTGGCCATGCTGGCGGCGCTGGTCAATCTGAATGCCTACCAGAACGGCGGCAACTCTCAAAATGCCACGCTCAACACCAGGGACATGCTTTCGATTGGCGATTTGAACGACGATGGAACCGTCAACAACGCCGATCTTCAAGGATTATTGAACTTGCTGCTCAGCGGGGGCGGGTCGGTGAACAGTGTGCCCGAGCCGGCGGCCTGGGTGTTGGCCATTGGGGCCGTGGGCTGTGGCGTGTTGGTGTATTACCGCCGCGGCTGGTTCGAGGCCAGGATGAGGGCATCGTCAGCGTAGAGTTCGAGTCGGCTTTTCTTTTTTGCACCGGCGATGTGTTCGGTGCGATGTTTTCAAAAATCCCCGTTTGGAGGACGCGCTCATGGTACGCGCACAGGTTTTGCACTTTGGCCGATTTGTTTTTGCTGTTGTGCTTTTTGCAATGATTGCCCGAATGAGCTTCGCACAGATTGGAGCCGGCCCGTATAGCACGCCGGGCATTTCGGCGAACTCGCCGCAGTTTGTGGAATGGGCAAGCCAAGTGACGTCGATCACACGCGGCCCGCAGAATATTACAAATCCGACAGGATCTGCGGCGTCTTTCGGCACGGCAAGCAACGCCACCGGGCCGGCTGATGGCAAGGTAGTTAGCTTGGGAGACGGTGGCCAAATCGCCGTTCAATTTGCGCAACCGATCCTCAACGGGCCAGGCTCCGATTTTGCGGTATTTGAAAACGGGTTTGCCTCCGGCACGCCGCCGCAAGCTTTTTTGGAATTAGGGTTTGTCGACGTGAGCAGCGACGGCGTGAATTTCTTTCGGTTTCCGTCGGTGTCATTGACGCAAACCACCACGCAGATCAGCAACGCGAATCTCTTGGACCCCACATATTTACACGATTTGGCGGGGGACACTTTGGCCGGCACGCCCTTCGATCTGCAAGAACTGGCCGGCAACCCACTGCTGGATGTGAACGACGTGCAATACGTGCGCGTGACCGACGTAATTGGGAATATCAATAAAGGGCTTGGTCCTGGTACGTATAGCCTTGATTTTAACGGCAATGTGATTAACGATCCCTATTCCACGGTCAGCACCTCCAGCGGTTTCGATTTCGACGCGGTCGGCGTAATTAACGCGGTGCCTGAGCCGGCGGCAGGTGCACTTATGTTATTGTCGCTTGCGGGCTGGATGATTTACGCCGTACGAGGCGGTGGCCGTAACAGCGCAGCACGTAGCAAGCAGCCAAGAGCCAACCGGTGGTCGCCAGAATCAGCATGAATAGGAATGCTGCAGCTTTTCCCGGCGCTCGCGATAGGGACACGACGACAACCGCCATAATCAATGCGAGGATGAAAGTTAGAATGGTCCGGCCGCCCATGCTGGAACCAACCGCCATTTCCGCCAATTGTGCCCACATGGCGGTGAGCACAATGAAAGCTAGCATTGCGCCGCCTAGGGACATAAAAAAAATTCCTTCCATGCCAACACCCTGCGGCATGCCGACCCAGCGAATCAGCTCCGCCAAAATGGCCACTGTGGTGGTCCAAATCAGCAGATCATAAATCGAAAACTGGTAGGGCTTATTCTGGGCGACTGAAACGCCGGCAGACCACTTTACGTCCGCCACCCAACGCACGCCAAATAGCCGTGGCACTGCAATGGCCGCGGCGATAACGATCAATTGCAAATAGAATGCAAGAAACAACTGCGGCACGTCGGTGTATGGCCCGGGCGTAAGCATGCAGGTGAAAAACCAACTGATCGCCAGGATAATCATTCGCCAAATGGCGCGCGATCCGCCCCAAGCCAGCCACATGGCCATGAGGCCATACTTGGCGAAGATGATGCTAAATAGGAGCGGCGTCAAAATTAGCTCATCGCCGTGCAGCGTTTTCAGCCCGGCAATCGGTGCGGCATCGACCAAAAACGGCGCGGCTAAAGCCAGCAACGCCGCGAGCACGAACCGAGACCGCCCTACGAACTCTGCCTGATCGACACTGCCGGTCGAGGCAGAAGACGAATCGTCGAAGTCCGCTTCGTTGTCGGCCATGTGATCATTAACCGACGTGGTGTTTAGGCTTTGTTAAATCGCCGGTTCTTGCTGAGTGATGCAGTGAAAAGCTCCCAGGCCCCACACCAAATCGCGAGCGGGCAGGCCGATGATCTGCCGGCCGGGCAGCAGTTGGCCGAGTATCTGTACAACTCTAGCATCCGCCGGGTCGTCGAACTGCGGCACAATGGCTACACCGTTGGCCATATAGAAATTGCAATAACTGGCCGGCAGGCGCTGGCCATCGTAATGAATCGAGCGAGGCATGGGGAGCGCGATCACATCCAGCGGCTGGTTCTCTTGATCGGTCATGCGCTGCAGCCGTTCGAAATTCTCTCGCAGCGGGGCATAATTCACGTCGTTGGTATCACTCTCCAGGGCCGCCGCCACCGTGCGCGGGCCAACAAAGCGCGCCAGCTCGTCAATGTGGCCGTCGGTATCGTCTCCCTCGATTCCTTCACCCAGCCACAGCACTTTTTTCGCGCCCAAATAATCGGCTAAGTAGCGCTGCATGTCGGTGCAACAAAGTTGCGGATTGCGATTCGGGTTGAGCAGGCATTGTTCGGTCGTAAGAATTGTCCCGCAACCGTTGGAATCGATGGCCCCCCCTTCCAAAATGATTCCCGGCTTGAATAGACGTCGACCAGACCACGCGGCGATTTTTTCGGGCACGGCGTCGTCCAAATCGAACGGCGGATATTTTCCACCCCAAGCATTGTAACCCCAATCGACCAAGGCCGCCGTCGCACCGGGCGGGCCAACTAAAAAAGTGGGACCATGATCGCGCGTCCAAGCGTCGTTGGTGGGAATATCATGCAGTGTGACGTTTGCGACATCGCCGACCAATGCGTTGGCTTCCGCCATCACCGCCGGGCCGCCGGCCAAAATATGCACCGGTTCAAACTGTGCCAGTGTGCGCACCAACTGCGCATAAAGCGGTGGAATGGGCTCGAACTTGCCGGGCCAACTTTCGCGCTTATGTGGCCATGCCAACCACGTGGCCGCATGCGGTTCCCACTCGGCCGGCATGCGATAGCCAAGCGAGGAGGGAGTTAAACTCGGAGTGAGGGGCGCGGGGCAAGGATCACTGCTCATTGTGTGTTCACGATGTTCAATCCACATACCGCTTGGTAATGTCGCCATAAGCATCGATCCGCCGGTCACGCAGAAACGGCCAATGGGTGCGCACCACGTCGATGCGGTCCAAATCGCACTCCACAATCAGTGTTTCTTCCTTTTCGTGGGTGGCCCGGGCCAAGATGTTTCCGTTCGGATCGGCTACAAACGACGCACCCCAAAATTCAATGCCGCCTTCGGTTCCCACGCGGTTCACGGCCACGACGAACACGCCGTTGGCAATCGCATGGCTGCGCATCATCGTTTCCCAAGCAGCGTGCTGGCTAACGCCGTACTCCGACTTTTCGGCATGCAACCAGCCGATTGCCGTGGGATAAAACAGAATCTGCGCTCCGCGCAAAGCCGTAAGCCTGGCTGCCTCCGGATACCATTGATCCCAGCAAACCAATGGACCTACGCGCCCAAATCGGGTGTCGAAAGCCACGAAGCCCAAATCGCCGGGGGCGAAATAGAATTTTTCGTAATAGTTTGGATCGTCGGGAATGTGCATTTTGCGGTACATGCCTGCCGTGCGTCCGTCGGCATCGAACACCATTGCCGTGTTGTGATACACACCCGCTGCCCGGCGCTCGAAGAGTGAGCCAATAATCGCCACGCCGTGTTTTTTGGCGGCGGCGGCCAAAGCTTCGCTCGTGGGGCCCGGAATGGGTTCGGCTTCTTCAAACCGAGCATGATCTTCGCTTTGGCAGGGATATAGCCCGTGGAACAGTTCCTGCAAGCAAACCACATTGGCGCCGGCAGCAGCGGCTTCGGCAATTCGGGCAAGCGCCTTGTCGACGTTTTTTGCTTTCTGCGACACGCAGCTCATCTGCACCAACGCCACGTTGATGCGGGCGGACGGAGAAGCCGTGAGGGGTGCGGGGTGAGTGGTCGGTAATGATTGACCGCTGCTCATATCACCGCGACTGCCGGTCGCGCCTGGGCACTTTCAAAAAAAACGACGTTAACAAGACCAGCGGTTCATGGTAGCGTAGTTCACAACATGCGTACACCCGTCGGATTGTTTGTGACCGGCAACGATACGGGCGTCGGCAAGACGCACGTGGCGGCAATGATCGCTCGCGCTGCCCGCGCACAGGGTTTGCAGGTGGGCGTGTACAAGCCAGTCGCCAGCGGTTGCCGCAGCGAAAGCGGCAGTCTGATTGCTGAAGATGCCAACGAGCTGTGGTTGGCGGCCGGTTCGCCCGGCGAGTTAGAACACGTCTGCCCGCAACGCTTTGCCGCGCCGCTATCGCCCCATTTAGCGGCGCAGGCCGAAGGTAAAGAGCTGGATGCGGCATTGCTGCGCAGCGGGCTAGACTATTGGCGCGAACGGTCGAATTTTCTCATCGTGGAAGGAGCCGGCGGCTTAATGAGTCCCCTGGGCGACGACGAATACGTGGCTGATTTGGCGCACGATTTCGGCTTCCCGCTGGTGGTGGTGGCACGGAATCAAATCGGCGTCATCAATCAGACGCTGCAAACCATGATTGTGGCGATGACATTCCGCGACGGGCTAAACATTGCGGGCATTGTGTTGAACCGCGCCGCACAGCCGGATAGCGATCCCAGCTTGCTCGACAACCGTCGACAGTTAGAAATGCGCTCCGTGCCACCGGTGCTGGCCGATGTAAAATTCGGCCAACAAGATTTTGAAACCAGCCTCGATTGGGCCAGCATTGCCCGCGCCTTGTAATTCGTTAGCGATGAATGGCGACTACCGCGGGCGGGGAAATTTTGGCCTGCCGTTGCTCCGCCAACGATGTGTCGAGCTTCAATTGCAGCATTGTCGTCCAGCGGCCATGGGCATCGGGCCGGACGTGCCAATGGGGTTGCACGCACACGGCCTGATGAACCAGCTCGAAGCCCCCTTCCGATTGGCTGACGGTTTCGATGGGATAAGTCCACAAATGAGTCGGCCGATTGAACGTCAGGCCGATGTCAATTCCCAGCCATTCATCCACAAGATTCAAATTCGTTGCATCCAACAAGTCCAAGCGTGTCCCGAGTTGTCCCAACCGCGAATGTTCGGCATCGTAAAAGTAGCGATCGTCCGCGCCGGCAGGCAAGCCGGAAAAATTAAACTCCACGCTGAAATGCAATTCACGATCTGGGGGCAAGCCCTCGATCACGTAAGCAATCTCCAAGACCGAGCTGCCGGCGTGCAACGTTAATCCCTTGATAATTTTCAGCGGAATTCCCCAGGCATTGCCCAAGCGGGAAAGCTGCACTTGCACCCGATCCGGATTGCGGCGCAAACGGGCCTCGTACGCGCCTTGCAAAAAATCGCCGCGCTCCATGGCCTCGTTGTGGGCGACGGCGTCGAGCGAAATATTGTCGTCGTAAAAATGATCCACCAGGCTTTTGCGCAGGTAGTTGTCGTACTGCAGGTGCCGCTCCAGGCCTTGCTGCTTGAACTTCACCGGTTGGTTGGCATCGATCACGCTGCCGCCGGCCGCGCCGGGGCCGGCCAAAACTCGGCGATGGTACGCTTCCGGCCGCCGACTAAGCGTGGCCAGTAAATTATGGCAAATCGCACGGACATCGAGCTCGTACAATTGACCGCCGCGGCTGGGCGATAATAGCGCCAGGCAACGGTCGTTCGACAATTCCACTTCCGGCCGGTCGTCGAAATTCCAATCGTCCGAGGCCGCTTCCGCCCACGGCGCTTGCTGCCCGGCGGCGCGATCGAGCAAGTTTTCCGCCGTAATCAAATGCTGATAAACAGCGTTGCGCAAGTGCGGCAAATACACTCCGCCGAAGGCGCCATGCCAATACGGACAATTGCATTGGGCCCGATACAATTCCTGGCTTGCTTCTCGCAGCAATTCATCGCGGGAAACAGTCGAACGACCATTCAGCGCCAAGTGGGGTGCTGGCACGACCGAGGTGCTGCATTGTGCCTCCTGGATTCGCCGGCTGATCATCATCATTCGCGAATACATTTCGTTGATTTCTGGATACTTCACCAAAAAATTCTTCCAAATGCCGCCGTGAACGAATCGTGAAATGCCGTTCCATTGCGGCTGTTGCTTCAATTCAGCCCGTGCCGTCTCGTAGGCCGCCAATTGGTCCGGCGGTAAAACCCACTCGGTCATTTCACGGTAGCTGCCTTCGGGAATGTAAACCTTTCCCACGGGCAGCACATGATCGATGGTTTCCGAAGGCGTGGTCCAATGCAGCCAATCGGCGTTGGCCTGTGCCAAATCGAAAAACTGCCGCAGCCAGCCTTCTTCGTACACCGGTTTTTTGGTGTCGGGCCAAGAACCGAACTTTTCGCCGTCGTCGGCGAACACGGCCACGGCACCCGGGTGCTGCTCGGCAATGCTGCGCAAATAATCGATGGAGTCGTTGGGCGCGGCAAAGGGAATGGTGTAGCGCAGCCGCTCGCTGCCGGGGAACACGCGGAGCAACCGGCCGTTATCTTCCGTCAGGTAATAGCCCCACAATTGATCCTCGTTGAGACCGGTCGATTTGAAGTGGGAGTCATCAAGAATGATGTACTCCACGCCGGCGGCCACCAAATCGGAGGTCAGGCTTTGCTCCCACACACGTTCGGCAATCCACGCGCCGCGCACGGTCACTCCCAAGCGCTGCTGCAAAAACTCGCGGTAAGTGCGGATTTGGCCCACCCGATCGCACGACGGAATCATGGGCAGAATTGGTTCAAAATACGCCCCGCCGATGATCTCCAAGCGACCGGCAGCGGCCAGTGCGGCCAAGCGGTCCACATATTCCGGGTGGTGTGCGTCGAGCCACTCCAGCAGCGAACCGCTAGTATGCAACGCCAGCTTGAAGTTGGCGTAAGGTTCAATTACGTCCAAAAACGGACGGTAACTGTCTTGATAGGCCTGCTCAAACACGCCGTCGAAATTGCCGATCGGCTGATGATCGTGTAGCACAAACAAAAAGCGGATCGGAGGGGGCATCGGAGAATTGCAGCGGGCAAAAGACTGACGGCGAAATTAAACTCTACTGATTCTAGTGATTGACCAGTGCGGCGGCCAACGGCAACCGTCGGAAAAATTGCAAAGGTCGTGCCGTTTACTCTGCTTTGCGGAGCTCGGCCGCAGCCTGCTCCGGCAAAACCGCATTGATATAACAGCCCGTGCCCAACTCAAAGCCTGCCAGGTTCGAAGTGCGCGGAAGAATCTCTATATGCCAGTGATAGTGGCCATTGACGACTGTGTCAAAGGGGGCGGTATGAAGGATGTAATTGTAGGCGGGAAGTTTAACGATCCGCTGGAGTTTAACGAGCACGGCGCGCAACAGCGCGGCCAACTCCGGCAAGCTTTCGACTGCTTGGGCATCGAAATGGGAAGCATGCGCCAGCGGCACTATCCACGTTTCGTATGCATGCCGAGAGGCAAATGGGCAATAGGCAACAAAATTCGATGTTTGAGCCACCAGCCGACGGGGATCGATAGACACTTCGCAGGACATGTCACACACCGGGCAACTGCCTTGCTGCTCGTAGTAACTTTGAAAATTCGATAATCGATCGCCGAATTGGGGCGAGTTGTTTTCGAATGCCATCAATTGGCTGTGCACGTGGGCGAGCGTCGCCCCGGCCGAAGGCCCGCCGTTTTTGAAGATCACCGCAGAGCGAAATTGTTTCGATTGCCGCAGCGTGGCCAGCCGTTGATGATATACCTCCACAACTTCCGTGAATTGTGCGTCATTCAATTCGGCGACGCTGCACAGATGGCGCGGCGATTCAATGATGATTTCATGACGGCCGGCAGCGGCTGCACGATCAATTGGTTCATCCGGCTTGCTCTGCGGCGGGATGATTTCGCGGTTCAAATTCGCCGCCGAGCTTGCGCTTGCCTCCAGCGCCGGATATTTATTAGGCACCACGCGCACTCGCCAACCCGGCCCGTTGGGTTGACTGCCGGCAGCCCGCAGCGCGAATACTTCGCTCGGCGTGGAATGTTCGCATCCTTCGCAGAAGGGACAGGCGACGTCGGCCCGAACCACTTGTTGTACTTCTACCTGCTGCGGCCGCTGGGCTCGGTTTTCCGCGATAATCACCCACTGGCCGGTGATCGGATTGCGGCGGAAATCAGACATGATTGGAAAGACGAATGCTTAATGGCGAATAAATTTCAACGCCGGAAAAACGAAGTCTGGCGCCGGGCTTCAGAATGCGAGCTTCGTTATTCCGACGTCATTTGGCCTTCATCTTGGGTTGCTACCGCCAACTGAACTCGATCTTCCATTTTTCTTCGCCGTTCCTCGGCCATGCGCTGGTCGGCTTCCGCATTGCCTCCCCACAGCCAATTGATTTGCCAGACGTGCCGCTGGGACGCGACTTGTTCCGGTTGCAAATGGTTCTCCCATTCCATCGGTTTATACGTGCCGAACACCCGATCCCACAAATCGAGCGCCATCCCAAAATTATGGTGCCACTGGTTATGGGCATGGTGCATGTAATGCACGGGCCGGGGCATCCAAAAGCAGCGTTTGGGGTTTTCATGTTGCAATTGGTGGCCAAAGGCGGACATAAAAATAAACGCATTGGCGCCGACCACCCAGCCAATTCCAGCGGACGGCGAAATCAAAAATGGCGGCCACATCAGCAGCCAGGCATATTTGAAGTAGTCCCAAAATTCCAACAACACGCCTTGTGCGGTGCCGCGGGCATGGTGCTCGCGGTGAGATTTGCCGGGCCCCCAGGTGATCACGTGCATCCAACGATGGCCCCAATATTCGACGAAGCTGGCGAAGACGAAGCCGCAGGCTGCCCATGCTGCGCCTATGCCAATGGCCTGCCAATCCATGTGGAAAATCCTTGCTCGCAAAGACAACGGCTGTCTTAACGCCCGCCAACGATGGCCTTTAGTTTACCTGCGCCGCGGAATTGAGAAAACAGCAGCCCAGGAATCGGCTTTTAGGTAACTCTTGCGACTATAGGATCACCCAGTTTCCAAAGAGTCTTGAAATCTGCTTGTATATTTGGCGTAATTTGGTCAGATACTTCCTTCGGCAATCGCAAGGTGACTGATGCCGGTCTGTGCCATATGATGTGGCCGCCCAATGCTCCAGCAATAATTAACCCAGTATAAAATGCGTTTCCAAAATCTACGTTCGTACGCAATGTTAAGCCATTGCGATACCGAAGCGTTTTTCCTTTCCCATTTGGGTAGTGGACCGAAGCGCCGACTTTGAATTTCTGCTCTGTCCCTTGCTTGGAAATTGGAACTGGCAGTGGCACTTGAGCTATACCAAATGCGGCAGGCTCGCAATGGATTTCGATACCTACGGCCTCGATTTCGGCTTTCATGAAGAGTTGACCGATTGGCTGGAGCGCAATGCGGCCCTCGCAAGGTTGATCCTGTTGGTTTTGAAATATCGCTCGAATAAAGCAGATTCCTTCCTCTGAAATGACATCGAAAACGAAGCAAAATCCTGATCGGTCAAAATACCTTCCCGCAGTCTCATATAAATAGTCGGGCACTTCGTCTGCCTGAAAGTGAATTACTAGAAATATAGCCAATACTAAGAAGCAGGCGACCGGCAAGGCAATACGCATGAACGAAGTTGTGGCCGTTGGCCGTTCGTCGAACCAAACTAATGCAGCTGCAATGCCCGCAATCATGATCGTCACAACGCAAATTACTTTGACGAACTCGCGCATTTACACCTCGGCTGAATCCAGCCGCATTGGTGGATGGTACTAAGTGCCAAACTGCTAAAGTATTGTTTAGCACGCAGTCCGGAACAAGATAAGAGGTTTTAATTGTCAACTTTTCCGATACGCAGCTTGATGGCTGCTGCTTTGGCCGGGCGCGACGGTCTGCCAAGTCCCGGTCGGATTGAATAATCGGGCCAGATATAAGATTTGGCCGGTGTGATAAGCGGCGTGGGTGAGCCCGCGAATTAGCGCTTGCTGGACGGTATGCGCTTCGCCACGGATGGTAATCGTTTTTCCGAGGTCGGCATCGTGAAGCGAGTGGAGAGTGCCAAGCAAGGCCGACCAGCCGGCTTCCCAGCGCTGCATGAGTGCAGCACGGGTGTCTTGCGGAGTGAGAACGAATTCCGAATCTCGATTGCGGGTAGACTTCTCACCGTCGGTCGAGAGAAAGTCGGTCCAGCGCGACAGCAAATTTCCGCCTAAATGTTTAACGATCAGTGCCACAGGGTTGACAACTTCACCGGGCTTACGGAAGAACGCGTCATCGGCCAGTTCCGCGAGTGCTGCATCGGCCAAGCGCTTGTGACGCTGAAAATCGTGGTTGATATCCGCGATGAAAGCATCCATGACACCCCTCCTGGGCTAATTAAATATGCAGCCGCCGTGTGGCCGCAGAAATGCTAAATCTTTGCCGCTTCGCCGCTGCGAACCTTGGTGACAGTGCGCTGGTATAAAGCGGAATATTCCCGCGCGCTGCGGCCCCAGGACCAATCTTGCTGCATGCCCTTGGCGACGATCTTACTCCACACGTCCGGTTTGGCGAACAAGCCCACGGCCCGGCGAAGTGTTTCACTCAAGGCGAAGGCACTGTAATCGTGGAAGCTGAAGCCCGTGGCCGTGCCGGCGGCCAAGGTTTCGTCGGTGGTGTTGGTCACGCTATCGACCAAGCCCCCCGTGGCACGCACGACCGGAACCGTACCATATTTCAGACTGTAAAGCTGGCTCAGACCACAAGGCTCGAAACGGCTGGGCATGAGGAACATATCTGCCCCGGCTTCGATGATGTGCGCCAACCGTTCGGAGAATTCGAATTTCACGGCGACTCTTTGCCGATGCCGCTGGGCCAGCGTTTGCAACTGTTCTTGATATTTCGGATCGCCGGTTCCCAAAATCACCCACTGCACATTGGTTGATTGCACCCATTCGGCAATGGTAGGCACGATGAGATCGATTCCCTTTTGCTCGGCCAATCGTCCTACAAACGCCACGATGGGAGCTTCGCTACTATCGCGCGGCAGGCCAAACTCCTGCTGCAGTGCAGCCCGGCATTTGGCTTTGCCTTCCCGAACGTTCGCCGGACCATACTTCGCAGCAATGTTGGAATCGATTTCCGGATTCCACTGCGAGTAATCAACGCCGTTAACAATTCCGCTAAGCACGCTCCGCCGCTGTTGCAACACGCCTTCCAGGCCGCAACCCAGCGGCGCCGTTTGAATTTCGTCCGCATAGCGCGGGCTAACCGTGTTGATGGCATCGGCAAACACCAGCCCGGTTTTGAGCAAATTCAAATTGCCGTAGAACTCCATTTGGTGCCAGTTGAAATACTTCCAATCCAGCCCCGTCAGCAGCATATCCCAATGCCAAAAAGTTCCTTGATACGACAAATTATGAACGGTGATGAGCGATGCCGCCCGTTGGAATTGTTTCGTTGCGCGATATTCGATTTTGTGATAAGCCGGCACCAAGCCGGTTTGCCAATCGTTGCAATGGAAAATGTCGACATCCAATTCCAACAATCGAACCGCTTCCAACACGGCGCGGCTGAGGAACACAAACCGTTCACAATTGTCGGGGTAATCTTTGCCGCCGATCTGATACAAGCCGTCGCGGTCGAAATAGTGTGGCTGTTCCACAAAATAAATGGGCACATCCGAGCCGGGAAAACGCCCGCGGAGCAGCCGCCCAGCCATTGCGTTACGGCCGATGGGAATATTCAGCGAAATGCCGGTCGGTTCAATCGACACGCCGGCCTGAAACACGCAGCGATACGCCGGCATGATGACGGCTACCTGGTGTCCCTGGCGCTGCAGCTCTAAAGGCAGCGCGCCGCAAACATCGGCCAACCCGCCGGTTTTGGCGAAGGGAACCGCCTCACTGGTGGCCAATACAATTCTCACGGCGTCCGTCCCGGGTGGCGCGAAGGAAACACGACTGGGCAACTAGAAAATATAGGCCGGCATTTGGCCTGCGTCGCGGGCTAAAGTAGCACAATCCTGGGGAAAATTGAACCCAGCTCGAGGCGCATGCCCGGCGATCGAAAAATCGCAATTCGGCGAACGGAATCGGCAAAAATCCGAGATTTTCATGGCCAATTGAACCTTAACCCAGGCTTGCGCCACTCAGTTCCCAGGGGAAGGCCGCTCGGCAAACCTCTCCGGCGGCACCGCATAGCGGCTTGATTTCGGCGCTGATAAAATGAGGTCTGGAATGGTTGGTTTCCTGCATTTATCTATGTTCCACTTGTCGGATGCCGCTGCGATGAACGATCTGGACGTGGGCCAAATCGCCGAGTTGTATTTGCCGCGGCTGCATCGAGCTGCCTTAATTCTGACCGGCAATCCGTGGGATGCTGACGACCTGACGCAGGAAGCCTTTTTGATTCTATCGCGAGAAATGTCTCGCTTCGGGCGTCGCAGCAGCATTTACACTTGGCTGTACGGAATTTTGTTGAATTTGGATCGCAACCGCCGGCGGCGCGGCGCTTTGCGACGAAACAAGCTGCGCGTGCTGTGGAACAGCGAAAGCAATGTTGAAAAATCGGCGCCACCGGCCGAAACCTCCCTAGAAGCCAGCGAATGGAAGCGCAGCCTGTGGAGCCTCGTAGCCGATTTGCCCACTGCACAAAGGCATGCCTTGGCCTTGCGCTTCAGCGCCCAATTGCCGTACGACGAAATCGCCGAGGTGCTCGGGTGCCCCGTGGGAACCGTTAAGTCGCGCATTTTTCACGGCGTGGCAAGCTTACGCGAAAAAATGTTGGCCGAAAATCGCTCCGGTACCGCAGTGAGGCAGCCGCAGCAGAAAGACGTGCATCATGCCATCTAAACCGCCGGAATCAGCCTGGAGAATTATCGATCCGGATTGCGCGGGTTCGGCCACAGGAAGTGCGGACGAACCAAGCAAACCGCTGGCGTGCTCTGTTGATGATTCGCTCTCCGACGATCTCACGGACGATTTGAAAGCAGTCGCCGAGCAATTGGTCGACGATGCGCAATTCTTGGCCGCTCGATACCCTGCTCGAACGTTCAACATGCCGGCCTTCGCGGCACCGGCCTCCTTGGCATCAAATTCTCAACCCGGCACGTGGTTTTCGTTCGGGAAAAAAGCGATTGCCGCGGTGTTATTGATCGCCGTCGGCAGCGTGGCGACAGTGGTGGCAATTCACTGGCAAGCACCGGATAGTGTTGCGAAAAATCACGTCGCCGGCGCCGTTATGCCCGATTTCTTCAATGAAATGAGCCCCCACGCAAATCCCGCCGACAGCTTAAATTTCGGCGTGCACGAAGTCGGCGCAAACATGGTTCCGCCTGCGCGAGCGAGTTTGAGCGAAGTGGAAATGCTGCAAATTCAAACGGCCGCCTTTGAGCAAGTCATCCGCAAGCTGCAAGATGAACTGGTTCGCCGCGACCAGCAACAAACTGAAATGCGGCAAACGCTCGACTTACTGCGGCAAGAAGTATCAGACCTGCGCCAGCGGCTCAACGAACCGCCGCACTCCGACAAAGCTAAATAGCGCTTACCGATTGGCTCCGGCAATAAATGCCGCCATGCGGTCTAAGCCATTTTCCAGATCGGCCATGCTGGCTGCGTAGGAAATGCGAATGTACCCTTCGGCCCCAAACGCCGAGCCCATGACCGTCCCCACGTTTTGCTGTTCCAACAGCGCCAAGCACCACTGGGCCGAATTGCTGCACTTTACGCCGCCGTAAGTGCCGCCCAAATGTTGTTTGATGTTCACGAAAGCATAAAACGCGCCGGCCATTTCGGGAACGCTAACGCCGGGAATTCGTGCCAGCCGGCTACGCACAAAATTCCGCCGCGCGGAAAATTCTGCGAGCATTTCGCTCACGCATTGTTGCGGTCCTTCCAGTGCCGCCACGGCCGCATACTGGCTGACGCTGCACGGATTGGAAGTTTGTTGGCTTTGCAAATCGCCCATCGCTTTGGCGACGTTGGCCGGCGACAGCGTCCAGCCAATTCGCCACCCGGTCATGGCGTACGATTTACTCACGCCGTTCACCACCACGGTGCGCTCCGCCAAGCCCGGGCGGACGGTGGGAAAGCTAACAAAGCGATGATTGCCATAAATGAGATGCTCGTAAATCTCGTCGCTCACCACGTACAGGCCGCGTGCCAATACAATGTCGGCTAGCGCGCCTAATTCTTCCGGCGTGTAAACGCTGCCGGTGGGATTGCTGGGCGAGCAAATCAACAGCATCGTCGTGCGCGGCGTGATTGCAGCCTGCAATTGGGAGGGCGTCAGTTTGAAATCGTTCGTCTCGGGCGTTTCCACAATCACGGGCTTGGCGCCGGTCAGTTTCACCAACTCCGCATAGCTGACCCAATAGGGGGCGGGAATAATGACTTCATCCCCGGGGTTGCACAAAGCGGCAAAAACATTGTGCAGCGAATGCTTGGCGCCGTTGGAAACAACGACCTGGGCAGGAGTGTAATCCACGCCGGTGCGCTCTTTGTATGATTTGACGATCGCTTTTTTCAGCTCCGCAATTCCGCTGGCCACGGTGTAATGCGTGTGGCCGGCCGCCATCGCGGCATCGGCTGCGGCGCAGATGTGCTGCGGCGTGTTGAAATCGGGCTCGCCCACGCTGAAGTCGTACACCTTTTTTCCAACCGCGGTGAGTTCCTTGGCCTTGGCGGCCATCGTTAACGTGGCCGAAGGCTCCAGGGCCGAAACGATCTTTGAAATCTGCATCCCCATGGGCGAAATCCTCGAGCTGCTTGAGCGAACGATGAAAAAATTACAATTCTTTGAAAACAACGTGCGCGCCGCAAGACACGACAATCATATTCGCCCCGCGGTTCGTCTCCAAGCGGTGAGCAAGTGGGTATTGCGCTGAGGAGCGGCGAAATGATGGCATTTCGTCGGTCGATACATCGCCAAATGGTCACAGCGAACCGTTTGCGGCAGACGCAGCGCACTGGAATCTTAATCGACGTGGCAACATTGCGCCGTGGATGCGACGTTGATGTTGGCACGAGATTTTTCCAAACTCGTATTGACGAATTTACGCGAATCGTGTTTCAATAGCGCCATCCGAGGGGAATGAGTTCGGCCAGCTTCAGACAATGGATCGACTGGCCGGCGCAGAGAATGGAAACGTCTCCTTTATTTGAAATTCACAGGGCCATTGAATTTGACTGTGTCAGAAGAACGGATCGTATAGTTGGCGGAACTGGCCTGAACCGGAGCACCCCAGGCTAAACCGCTTCTTTGTTTGCATGTGGTGCTCGTTTCTCCAGGAGCCAACACAATGGCAGCCAAGAAGAAAGCCAGCGCTAAAAAATCGAAACGCTCGCCCAAGAAAAAGGCCAGCAAGCGCTCGCACAAGCGAAAGAGCAGCCGGCGATAGGCAACGCCCTAGCGCGTTTGTCCTTCGCTTTATGATCTGACGAGAAAGGTCGGTCTGGGCCCCCGTGGCGCAGACCGACCTATTTTTTTCGCTGGCCTGCCCGCCTAAATGGCTCCAGACGCAACATTGACCGTACCCCTTGGGCATGTTAGAGTTGCGTGTAATGTAAAGGGAATTCTTTCGTAGGAGGGGACGAGAAACGCCCTTCTTTCAAGCTCCTCTGGCAGCAAATTTTTGTGACCGTGACGGCAACCAGTGTGCTGGATACATCGATCCGATTTGACCAGCTAAATCTTTCTTCCACGATGCTGGCGGCTTTGGCCGCCGCAGAGTATTCGCAACCTACGGCCATTCAGGCCGGGTTAATTCCACGTGCTTTGGCCGGCGTTGACGTGCTGGGTCAGGCCCGCACCGGCACCGGCAAAACCGCCGCGTTTGCCATTCCGATTTTGGAACAGCTCGACCTGGGGAAAAAACATTCCGGCCCACAAGCGCTGGTGCTGGTGCCGACGCGCGAGCTGGCAGTGCAAGTGCGCGAAGAAGTCGTCAAGCTGGCGCACGGCCGTAAAGCGCACGTTGTGGCCGTGTACGGCGGCAAGCCGATCCGCGCACAAATCGAAAAACTTCACCGTGGCGTGGAAGTGGTCGTCGGCACGCCGGGCCGAGTGCTGGACCATTTGGCCCGCGGCACGTTGGAGCTGCGCGATTTGAAAATCGTGGTGTTGGACGAAGCCGACCGCATGTTGGATATCGGCTTTCGCCCCGATATTGAAAAAATTCTTCGTCGCTGTCCGCAATCGCGACAAACGCTGTTGCTTTCGGCCACGGTGCCACCGCCCGTGGAACGGCTGGGCAAGCGTTACATGCGCGATCCGGAAATTTTGAATTTCTCGCCCAAAGACGTGGCGGTGGAAACCATCGAGCAATTTTATTTCACCGTGGACGCCAATCGCAAATTTGAACTGTTGGAAAAACTGGTCCAGCGCGAACAGCCGCGGCAAGCAATTATCTTTTGCCGCACCAAACGGGGCACCGAAAAAGTTTACCAACGGCTTTCCAAAAAGCTTTCCGATGCCGCCACCATTCACGGCGATTTGCATCAGGGAGCGCGCGACCGAGTCATGGCAGCCTTTCGCGCCGGCGAAGTGCGCTACCTCGTGGCCACCGACGTCGTCGGCCGCGGCATCGATGTTTCCGGCATTTCGCACATCATCAATTACGATTTGCCCCAGTTTTGCGACGATTACGTGCATCGAGTCGGCCGGACCGGCCGCATGGGGCGCGAAGGCGTGGCCTATTCCTTCGTTACGCCCGAGGAAGGAAGCGAGCTGACACGCATTGAAATGCGCATCAACCGCTTGCTGAAGCGCGACGACATGCCCGGCATTTCGACCGTCGGCAAACCAGCCGATACTTCGGGCATTCCCTCCCATAGCGGCCCGGTGGAATGGAAACCCGGCGGCTGGGGCGGCGCCAACGCTGCGGAGGATGCAGCCAGCGCTCCGGAAAAAAATGCCGAAACAATTGCCGATGCGCCGTCGACTCCTGCTGCTCCGGCCCGCCCGGCCGGCAAGCGCTATCGCCGGGCGCTATAAGCTGGGGCAGCCGTTGTAAGCTGGGACGGCCGCTGAATTATTGTGGTCTTCACTCGGCCGCGCGAATCAGTTGAATCAATACCGAGCGATGGCAGCGGCTTTCATCTTCGCAATAGCAGCCAATGGCGATCGGCGTGTGACGGCTGATGGCCGCCAGCAACGCAACGGTGTGCTTCGCCTCGGGTCGCTGCATTTCGGCCCGGTAGGCGCGAAAAAATTGCTGCGGCGTTTTTTTACCATCTTTGTAGGCGGCCAGCAGTTCTCGGCTGGGCGCCACAAGCGGAAGCCACACGTCGAACAGGTTGCGGCGGGTGTATTCACGCTTAGGCAAGCCCCGCGGCAACAACCGCACCGTGCCAATGCGCAAGCCTTCGCTCTTTTTTCGCGGCGAGCCAATTTTGTAGGTGACAACGTGCGCAGCCATGGCGGTTTTAGGCGGCATTTTCCGTTTTGCTTAAACGTGTTAGAACTGGGCCATGAGCCGCATCAGGCGGGAATTACAATAAGTATATGAGTTCGAAACAGCGGCGCGGCTAAGCAAGCCGATTTCAGACACTATTATATGATTTCCCGAATCTGGTTCGCCAGCATCGCCGTGGGTTTTTGCCTGAGCGCCTTGGGCAATCCGGGAAGGCTTGCTTCCGCGCAAGATGTTAGCAGCGCAAACGGCCGTCAAACACAACCGCCGCTGTTCGGCCAGCTCGATGAAGCCCAGGTCCGCGCCGCCGGCATTCGGAAATTGGAAAGCCGGCGATTGGTGTTGTACACCGATTTAGCCAGCACGCCCGACGTGGACGAATTGCCGCAAGTGTTCGATCAAGCTTTCGATTTGTGGTGCAAATATTTCGGCCTCGATCCAGCACGTTACCCCGATTGGAAAATGCGAGCGTCGGTCATCGACAATCCCGCGCGCTTTACCGAGGCCGGCCTCATGCCTGCCGACCTACCCAAGTTCCTCAACGGTTACACCCGAGGTCATGAATGTTGGCTGTATAACCAAAGCATTCCCTACTATCGCAGTCATTTGTTGTTGCATGAGGGAGTGCATGGCATCATGTTTTCGTTGCTGGGGAGTCACGCGCCGCCGTGGTACATGGAGGGAATGGCGGAACTGCTGGGCACGCACCACTGGCAGAACGGAAAGTTGGAGCTCCCTTACTTCCCGAAAAAAATAGGTGACGTGTCCGGGCTGGGTCGGATAGAGCTTGTGCAGAAAGATGTGGCCGCCGGCCTCAACAAGCATTTAAGCGATGTCATGGCGTACGACAATCTCGCCCACTTGCACGTGGAGCCGTACGCCTGGTCGTGGGCGGCGGCCGCATTTTTGGATGGCCATCCCAAATATCGCGACAAATTCCGCCAAATGCAGGCTCGGCTGAAAACACGCAATAACTTCAATGCGGAATTAGTGTCTGCCTATGGCGACGAGTTTCCACAATTGGAACAGGAATGGAAAGTGTTTATCGCCGATTTAGATTACGGCTACGACTTTGCCCGCACCGCACTTAACTTTATGCCGGGCGAACCCCTGGGCTCGCAACCGCGTCATGTTACGGTGCAGGCCGACCGCGGCTGGCAAAATTCCGCGGTGCGATTGGAAGCGGGGAAAACCTACAAACTAGCCGCCAGCGGCCGGTTCCAGGTGGCCAACGATCCCAAACCGTGGATCAGCGAACCAAATGGCGTTTCCATTCGTTACATTCATGGGCGGCCCATGGGCGTGCTGCTGGCGGCCGTCTATGCCAAAGATTCCACCCACCAGGAAAATTCGTTTGCCAAACCGCTGGTTGTCGGTTACGGAACCACCATCACGCCAGTCGAAACCGGCACGTTGTTTTTACGCATCAACGATTCCTCGGGCGAGCTAACCGATAACGCGGGCCAAGTGGAAGTGAACATTACCATGGATTGACGATTGGCGCCGCCAGGCGGACAATTACTCGTCATTGAATTTTACACCGTCCATCCCGCATCGAACAAATTAACCGCACCGCATTCCATACTCCCATGCCACTCCTTGAACCGCACATGAATTTTGTCGAACAGGAAGATCCCGAGGTTTGGGCCGCCATCGATGCCGAAGCCCAGCGGCAACAAGACGGCCTGGAAATGATTGCCAGCGAAAACTACGTGAGTCCGGCGGTCATGCAGGCGGTGGGCAGTGTGCTCACCAACAAATATGCGGAGGGTTATCCTGGCAAGCGCTACTACGGCGGCTGCGAGCATGTCGATGTGGTGGAAGAGCTGGCCCGCAATCGCGTCAAACAACTATTTGGCGCGGAGCACGCCAATGTTCAGCCGCACTCGGGAAGCCAGGCAAATTTCGCCGTGTATCTTTCGGCCATCCAGCCGGGCGACACGGTGTTGGGCTTGGATCTGGCTCACGGCGGCCATTTGACTCATGGCATGAAGCTGAATATTTCCGGCATACTGTATCACTTTGTTCCTTATGGCGTGACGAGCGACACCAACCGGCTGGATTTCGATCAAGTGGCCCGACTGGCACGCGAACATAAGCCCAAGCTAATTGTCGCCGGCGCCAGCGCGTATCCGCGGGAAATTCCGCACGGAAAGTTTGCTGAAATCGCCCGCGAAGTGGGCGCAAAGCTGTTCGTCGACATGGCCCATTACGCCGGGTTGGTGGCGGCCGGATTGCACGATAATCCTGTGCCAGTGGCCGATTTTGTCACCAGCACGACCCACAAAACACTGCGCGGGCCGCGCGCCGGTCTCGTTCTGTGCAAATCGCAATACGCCAAAGATGTCGATCGCAGCGTTTTCCCTGGCCTGCAAGGCGGACCGCTGATGCACGTGATTGCGGGCAAGGCCATTTGTTTTGGCGAGGCGCTGAAGCCGGAATTCAAAGTTTATGCCCAGCGAATTATTGATAACGCCAAAGCACTGGCCGAGGCCTTGATGAAAGAAAACCTGCGACTCGTTAGCGGCGGCACCGACAACCATTTGATGTTAGTCGACGTCACCAGCCTGGGCATCGGCGGCAAGTTGGCCGAAACGGCGCTCGACAAGGCGGGCATCACCGTGAACAAAAATATGATTCCTTACGACCAGCGCAAGCCGATGGATCCCTCTGGCGTGCGCATTGGCACTCCGGCCCTTACCACCCGCGGCATGGGTCCGGACGAAATGCGAACCATTGCCGCCTGGATACTCCGGGCTTTGCGCGCGGCCAACGACGAGGCCAAGCTCGCCGACATCCGCGGCGAAGTGAGCGAGCTGTGCCAACAGTTTCCCGTGCCCGCCGCACGGTTAGGCGCAATATAAAGCCGCGACCATGGGTCGCGCTGAATGGCCAGCAAATGTTTGCGCGACCGCTGAGCGCGACCAGCGGTCGCGGCTTTATACGGAATCTTTGGCCTTCGCTTCGCGCAGCTTGGCCCGAATTTTTTCCAGTCGCTGCTGCAATTCTTTTTCAAATCCGCGCTCGACGGGGCGATAATACTCGCGCTCCACGCCCAAATAATCTTGCGCGGCAACGGCGTCAGGCGCATTGTGCGAATACTCGTAACCTTGGCCGTGCCCCAATCGGTCGGCGCCAGAGTAATGCTTGTCGCGCAATTGCACGGGCACCGGCAACAGCCGGCCTTCGCGCACATCATGCACCGCTTCGCCAATGGCCAGTGTGGCGGCGTTGCTTTTGGGAGCACAGGCCAAATACGTGACAGCCTGCGCCAGCGTTAATTGACATTCCGGCAACCCGACAAATTCGCAGGCCTGCATGGCGGCCACGGCCAGGGGGAGCGCCTGCGGATCGGCATTGCCCACATCTTCGCTGGCCAAAATCACTAACCGCCGCGTGAGAAACCGCACTTCTTCGCCCCCTTCCAGCATCCGGGCCAGCCAGTAAATGGCCGCGTCCGGATCGCTGCC
The DNA here is from genome assembly GCA_035656635.1 of Pirellulales bacterium. NCBI lineage: Bacteria > Pseudomonadati > Planctomycetota > Planctomycetia > Pirellulales > Pirellulales bacterium. Next base: position 19,185 of record DASRSD010000184.1, on the reverse strand, counting down.
GCGAATGCTTTTAATGAGCGCGCTGGCGGCATCGTAATGAGCATCGCCACTGGCATCGTATTCAACGGCTTTGCGCTGCACCGATTCCGCGGCCAGCGCCTGCGTAAACCGGAGCGGCCGCTGCGGCGAGGAAAGCACTCCCACTTCCAGCGCGCCCAGCGCCCGGCGGGCGTCGCCATCGCTGACTTCGGCCAGAAATTGCAGCGCGTCCTCTTCCAATTGCACATTTTCATTTCCCAGGCCACGCTGCGAATTGGCCAGCGTCCGCTTCAAGATCGTTTTGATGTGCTCAATCGACAGCGGCTTGAACTCGAAAATGCGGCTGCGGCTGACCAAGGCGCTGGTAAGTGCAAAAAACGGATTCTGCGTCGTCGCGCCGACCAAAATTACCACTCCTTCTTCCACGTCGGGCAACAGCACATCTTGCTGGGCCCGATTGAAGCGATGAATTTCGTCGATGAACAGCAGCGTCCGCTGGCCGCTGGTGGCTAATCGGTCGCGGGCTGAATCCAACACTTCGCGCAATTCTTTCACGCCGCTGGTGACGGCGCTCATCGATTGGAACTTGCTGTGGCTGGCCGTGGCCAACAGATGGGCCAGCGTCGTTTTGCCAGTTCCCGGCGGGCCGTAAAAAATGACCGAGCCCAGCCGATCGGCCTGGAGCAACCGCCGGAGCAATTTTCCTTCCCCCAGAAAATGTTCCTGGCCGACAAACTCGTCCAGCGATTTCGGCCGCATCCGCGCGGCCAGCGGCTGTGCCTGGCGACGATTTTCGGCTTCCGCGGCGGCAAAAAGAGACATAGGGCAAAAAATGAAAATGCTGGACGGAAATCACATCGAAATTGTACGCTTCGACAGGTTACATATAAAGCCGCGACCGCTGGTCGCGCTGTGTGCCGAAAGTTGCAGGTTGGCGATTCTGCGTGACCAACGGTCGCAGCTTTATAACACTGTCCGCTAAAACAACGTGAGTTGGCCATCGGGCGAGCGGGGACGGCGGAATTGCGTGGTGTCCAGCGGCGGAATATCGCGATCCAGGCCAAACTTTTGTCGAAAAATGCGGAAAGTGTGCGCGATGCCGTCCGCATATTCCCCTTGGCCGCGCATGCGGCGGCCGAATTGGTAATCGTTCATTTTGCCGCCGCGAACATCTTTAATCCGCGCGATCACGCGGTCTCGCTGCAACGGCCGATTGCGTGCCAGCCAATCTTCAAAAATGGGTCGCACCGCCCAGGGTAGCCGCAGCATTTGCCAACCGGCGCCACAAGCTCCTGCGGCGGCGACGGCTTCCAAAATGGAGGGAATTTCTACATCGGTAAGGCCGGGAATGACCGGAGCCACGGATGCCCGAACCGGCACCCCGGCCGAGGAAAGTTCCTTAATTGCGCGAAGCCTGGCGGCAGGCGGACTGGTGCGCGGCTCCAGGTCCCGCGCCAAATCGGCGTCCAGCGTGGTAACGCTGATGTTGACAGCGCACATGTTTTGCTTGGCATGGGGAGCCAGCAGATCGAGATCGCGCAATACCAGGGCATTTTTGGTAATCAGGCCAAACGCTTGGCGCGCTTCGACTAGAACCTCCAGGCAGGAACGGGTGACTTTCAGGCGGCGCTCGGCCGGTTGATAACAATCGGTCACGCCCGACATGGCGATCACTTCTGTGCCCTTCCAGGAAGGCTTGCACAGTTCGGCGCGGAGCAGGCGGGCGGCATCGGGCTTGTACAGCACCTTGGTTTCAAAATCGAGACCGGCGTTCATGCCCAGGTATTCATGGCCGGGGCGGGCATAACAATAAGCACAGCCATGCTCGCAGCCGCGATAAGGGTTGATGCTGTGGACGAACGGAATATCGGGGCTGTCGTTATGGGTAATCAGGCTGCAGGTTTTGTCGGGGAAAAATTGCGTAGGAATGCGGCGCTGGTCCTGCGCGGCCAGCTCGTCATGTTCCAGTTGTTCCCAATCGGCCTGGGTGCGTACCTTTTCGAACCGGTTGGGCGGCTCGATTTGGGCGCCCCGGCCAATGGCAGGCGTCAGCGGTTTCTGGGGTGGCTGCATCAATTACACCTCTGCAAAATGCCGCCATTAGTGTACATATGTATCAAAGCCATGTCAACCGTTGACGCCGCCTCGGCGCCATGCCGTATAATGCGGGCGGAGATAAGTTGGTCCGTGCAAAAGGATGCATCATGTCCACTCTCAAAATTGCCGCTGTCAGCGCGGCCTTAACGCTGTGCGGAATGTGGAATGCTGTGCCGGCGGGCGCTCAGCAAACCAACGTCGGCGTGGGGCAGCATAATCTCAATGACGGATTTTTTGAGAGCATGGGCGTTGGCTTCGGCGCCAGCGGCAAGAATTGGTTCTTCAACAATGGCGGTTTTGCGCCGCAGTTGGGCGGGATGAATCCTGGCGGCGGGGCCAGCCTGGGCTTCGGCTTTGGCGGCGGCGGCATCAACGGATTTATGAACATCGGCGCCGCCCAGGGCTCGATGCGCGGCATGTCGTCCGCTGCCGGCAGCTTAACCGTGCCCAATGGCGGCAGCGGGTTCATCGGCGATTTAACGCAGCAGCCGTTTGTCACCGGAGTGATCCCGGTCGTCGGCAACTTTGCCGATGATGGCGCGCTGCCCGATGGTAATTTCGGTCAGCGATCAATTCACGCGCCAACAGTACTGGACGAGCGTTTGGCTCGCCTGCAAGAACTGGGTGGATACAAACCGGGGGGCGGCTTTTCGTTGAATGCAAACTCTGGCGGCCAGGAAAGTGCCAGCCACATTGATTGGATGCCCGGCCGCAGTGGCCTAACTGTGGCAGATCCGACAACCGCAAAATTGGCCCAAGCGCAACGTAGTTCCGCGGGCCAGTCCACCGCCAGCATTGCAGCCATTCAACAGCAACAAGCGGTCGAAGATGAATCCGCCGCGCGCGAAGTGCGCTCGCTGTTAAAACAAGGGCACGAAGCCCAAGCGGCCGGAAAAAATTCCGTCGCCCGAATTTACTACCGGCAAGCGGCCAAATCTGCCACAGGCGATTTGAAGGCCGAAGTGGAACAGGCGTTGCGCTCGCTGGGCGATTCGCCGGGGAATCGCTAAACTGCTGTTGACCGTGCCGATGGGTACGGTCATGCACTCGGTGCGGTTACCGCTGAGTTTTCGAGCAGCGCGACCACCGGTCGTGGCTTTATCAAGTGTTTCTCTTTTTTTGGACGCATTATGTCTGACCGCGAACGCTGGATTGTGTACCCTTTGTTGTTTTTGGCGCTGGGCCTGTCGCTGCGAAATGAATTGATTATTCAAGACGCCCAGCAGGACCGTTCGGTCGAATTAGATCAGGTCCGCTGCAAAGGGCTGCAAATTATGGGGCCCGACGGCAAAGCGAAAATCACGCTGGGAACCGACCAGGAAGGAGACGGCTTGCTGGAAACCGGGCCGGAAGATAATCCGCTGATAAAAATTGGCGCCAACTCCAGCGGCGCCGAACTATCGCTGTACGATGCCGATCACAAAAAATTCTTGATGCTGGGCTTCAATGGGCAAATTGCCGGCCTGCTCGCCGGATTGGTCGGACAGCGAGAGTTTTACCCCATGAGTATTGTGCCAATTTCGCGAACGCCGCGCACTGAGGAAAAATCGAAGCCGAGCGACAAAGCGAAATCGGCCCAGCCGAAAAGTGCCGATCAATCTGGCGGAGAGGAAACGCCGCCGGATTCCGCGCAGCCGCAGGGCTCGGGCCACTAACTTCTCATCCGGCAGCAAAATTTCGCATTTACTTTTCGGAAGACAGGCCCGGCGGTGGGGCCGGGGCTGCATCGTCCACCGGCTGGTTGGCAGCGGTGGTGGCGGCCGGCTTAATCGAATCGCCGTGCGAATCGGCCGGAGCCCGGGCCACGATGGGCGATTCACTGCCGCGGGGGCCAAACACTTTTTCGCGGTACAGCTTCAAACCGCGGGCGGCGTGGTACAGTGCGCCGCAATCCAGCTCGCGGTTGGCGTTATCTTCCAGCAGTTGGCACAAGCGGTTCACCGCCGCCGTTACCCACGGTTCCTGCAATTGCTCTTTGGTGAGCGCCACATCCAGCCATTCCAGCGTGTGGCCGGTGGCGTGCAGGGTAACTTTCACGTCGGGGGAGCTGCCCGGGCGGGCGAAAAAGCCGGTCGAAAAGTTGCCGTCGGGCTGCTGATATTCACGCGCTTTGCGGATGCTGTCTTGAATTACCTTGTAACCCTTCAGCCAGCCGCCGGTCAGTTGATCGGACGTTTTGCCGGCCTGTTCCATGTAGCCGTTCAAGCCGACGGTCATGCCGTACAGGCGGTGCGTGCCGCCGCAGGAAGCCTTTTCGCCGACGATGGGTGCATCGGCTTCCATTCCCTCCAGCCGTTCCATGGTCCACTTTTCGCCGTCTCTATTCACCCAGGTGTGATCGTACGGAAAGAATGTGCTGAACGACATGAGCGTCCAGCAAGCTTCCATGCCGGGGTAAATATCCCACTCGGCCTGTTTGGCAATGTCGCCAATCGTGTATTCCTGGCCCTGCACCAAGACTTTGTCGTCCAGCTTCACGCCGCACTGCGAAAGGTAGCCGATCCACTGATCGGGGTGCCCTTGCGCCGACATCGAGCCGGGATCGACCACGGCAATAATGCCTTTTTCGCCGGGCCGCAGCGTCCAGCCGTTCAGGGCGCCCCCTTGCAAAATCCAATCCAGCGCGCCGATTAGCTCGCTTTTGCCATCGGGCGAAATGCGTTCGATTTTGAAATCGCGGCCATACGGCAAAATGCCGTGCACAATTTGCCAGGCGTTATGATCGCGAGTGTTCAGCGTGCGATTGTTCAGCGTGTAGTCGACCAGGGCGTCGATGCGATCGCGCAGCTCATTGGGCGAGGAAAGATTGACGTTAAAGGTTTGGGCCGGCGGAGCCGTATCTTTCGAGCAACCGCTCACAGCGGCAAACAGCACAAGTGCAGCAAAACTTAACCGGCGATTCAAAAAGGAAGATAACATCGTGATTCTGAGATTGGTAATGAAATGGGATGGGAACGGGATCTTCAGCAGCCGCGCTCCATTCAAACCATTTCGGCAGGGATGCTAGCAGAAGTCGCGTAAAAAATGCGCGAACTGCAATAGTGTGGGCTGAATATGTTGAGTTTGCCGGATGAAACCCGCCCTGGTCAACCCGCATGTTGAGATGACTTTGCGCTCGCCTCCCGGAAAACATGCCAGCAGCCGAGTTTCCCAGGTTCGGTCTTATGCTGTAACTTCTATAGCCATAATTAGTTAAGCGGATAGAATTGCCCCTGCGGCAGCGATCCACCGGAGCGCCGGTTGCGTAGTAAACAATAAAAAGACCGCGGCCAGCGAATAGCTTGTAGGGCATTTACATCCGCAATGCAGGCCGCGTGGCTCTGGCGGCGATTCTTGCAGCAGGCCAAAGTGGGGCCATGGCTGCTCACTCTGGGAAGGAAACTAGCCCATGTTTCATATGATGTTCGATCCGATGTATTTCTTGTTTATCGCCCCGGCGTTGCTGTTGGCCCTGTGGGCACAGTTCCGCGTGAAATCGGCCTATGCGCAGGCTCAGCAGCAGCCGGCTCCGCTCAGCGGCGCCGCGGCTGCCCGGCATATTTTGGACCAGGCCGGTTTGCAGAACGTGAGCATTGAAATGGTGCCGGGCGAGATGACCGATCATTATGATCCGCGCGATAAAGTGTTGCGGCTGAGTGCGGAAGTATACCAAAGCCGCACGTTGGCGGCCGTGGGCATTGCAGCCCACGAATCGGGGCACGCCTTGCAAGATGCCAAGCACTACGCGCCCCTTTTGGTGCGCAATGCCGTCGTGCCGGCGGCGGGCTTTGGCTCCAACATTAGCATGGTGCTATTGTTGCTGGGAATTATTTTCAGCTTGCCGGCGCTTTTGTGGGCGGGCATTATTCTGTTCAGCGCCGTGGTGTTTTTTCAAATCGTCAATTTGCCGGTGGAATTTGACGCCAGCGCTCGGGCCAAGCGTGAATTAGTGGCCCTGGCCATTGTACCGCAGCAAGAAATGACGTACGTCAACCACGTGCTGAATGCCGCGGCGCTGACATACGTTGCGGCCACATTGCAAGCGATCCTGACGCTGCTGTACTATGTTCTTCGAGCCAGTGGCAACTCGCGGCGATAAAACGGTTGATGCTTGCATGTCCGAAGAATTCGTTCAAATTGTCACGACGACGGCCAGCCAGGAAAACGCCAAGAAAATTGCCCAGGCACTGTTGGAGCAGCGCTTGGCGGCGTGCGTGCAAATGGTTGGTCCGGTGAAAAGCGTGTATCGCTGGAAGGGGGAAATTGAAACTGCCGTGGAATGGCAGTGCTGGATTAAAACTCGCCGCGCCAAATTCGACGCCGTGAGCCAAGTGATTCGCCAATTTCACACCTACGAAGTGCCGGAAATTCTGGCCGTGCCCATCCTGGCCGGGTCGGAAGCTTATTTGCGCTGGGTGGGTGAAGAAACAGGCTGACATTCATTAATCCCGCACAGCGTGTAGCCGGCGCGCCGCATTTGCTAAAATTGGCAAATGCTTTCTTTTCATACCACTGTGCATGCTCGTCGTGCGGAAATTACCGCCGGTCCGGAAATTAATTTGCACGGCAGAAAGTTTTGCACCCTCAGCGCCACCCCCGAAGCGCTGGCCGCGACGTTTCCCGTCAGCTTTGAAGAGGCTGGTGCTGCCCTGGAAAAGCTGGAGCGGTTGCATTTTGAGCCCGATGGCTCGTTCGTTTGGGTTTCGGCCCGAGATGAAGCGCCGTGGCAGGTGGATGGAAATTTGTTCGATCGGGCCGGTCGGCTGTTGTTTGTCGATTTGAAGGGGACTTGCCCGAGCCAGCAACTCGATCAATTGCTGGCGGCGTTTGGCTGGCCGCAGTGCGTGGTCATGTTTCAATTGTTGCGTGAGGCGGTTTTTTTGAACGAAGCAGATTTCCGCCGTTATGCCGCCGGTGATTAACACCTTCGTGGCGACAAGTTCGCCGCGCGCGGACAATCGTTCGCCACGACAATTTCGTTTAACAAGAAGCAGCTGCTTTCTTCTGCGCCATTGATTCGGAATTCGCGGTATTGCAGCAGTTTATTCAGTGGCAAATATCCGGCACGGCGATTGCAACAGGCACACGCATCCCTTGAATGGAAGGCGCCTGACATGTTGCTAACAGAAATGACGATCGAAAAATCTATGCCGACGGATGCCGCAGCGCTGCCCAGCGGCATGCCGGCGTCGGAAGTTCGTCCACCGGTGTATAGTTCGACAGAATTGCTGCAAGGCCGCCGCGAAGCTTGGATCGAGCACGGTCAGCAAATGTATCGCTTGCGGCTGACGCACGCAGGCAAGCTTTATTTAACGAAATGAGCCGTTGCGCCAGCCCGCGTTACTTTCCAGAGGGGAGCAAATCTTTGTTGCTGGCTTGCGTAGCGGCCTGAATGCGGCGATTAATTTCCACCGCCGCCTGATGCTGATAGGCGTTCAATTGCACTTCGTACTGCTGGTTTTGCTTTTCGGCGGCGCTGACTTGATCGTTCACCAGCGCCACTTGTTTTTCCAGCGCCGCGACGTGGTTCTTGATCATCTCGGCTTCGGCCTGAAAGCGAACCAGGTCGCGCTGGAGCGCCGCGATTTCCGCCGTGCGATATTCGATGTCTTTGCTGGCTTTTTGCTGCGCATCTTGCACGGCGGCGTTTTCGCTGTCGACTTCCGCCGTGGTGCGCAGCAAGCCTTCAATTTCCAAGTTCAAATCGCGATATAGCCGCACGTAATCGCGCAGCGGGCGCACGTAAACCGCGTTGTTTTCAGGGAGCGGCGCCACATTGCCCGCGGCAATTTGCTGTTGGGCCGATTGCGGATCGAGCTCCAGCACGGCGTCGGCCGTTACATGCTGCGTTTGTTTGTTGGCGCCGCTGCCGGCGGTAACGTCAAAATCTTTCAGCGCCTTCACGCGCCGCCAAACTAATTCGGGTGGTGTATTGGCGTCAGGAGGCTGACCGTCTTTGGCGTATTGTTCGCCCGGCAGGCCGAGTTGAGAGACAATTTTCGACCAATCTTGCGGGTGGCTCTTGATCCAATCGGCAAACGCTTCGTGACTGTCAGTCGGCATGACCTCGTATAAGATGAGCGGATCGGTACGCCGCAATGCGAGGCGCTGCAATTCTGATGGGCGCAGCTTTAGCGCCGGGGTAAGCTGAATTTCCTGAGCGTTGACCGCCGTCACTTCAAACTGCCCGAGGAATTGGCCGGCTGAATCGGCGGGCAAATCGTCAAACACGTACAGCACCATATTTTTTTCGATGCCGGACGGAGTGGGGCTATTGACCACCGCAGTAATTTTTCCATCGGGAGCAATGGCCTTGCGGGCTACAACGGCCCAATGGGCATCGTTGGTCTCTTTGCTCTCGTTTCCGCCGCCCCAAATGCGGCCCCGGCCTTGCAGCATTTTTTCCAAGTTGGTTTGCGTTTGCGCAAAGCTAAGATGTTCTTTCTCACCGGCGCCAGGCCCGCCTTGAATGAGCTGGTCGTGGCTTTTTGCTTCCTGGGTGAGCGCCGTTTCGTATTTGGCGATTTCATTGCGCCACACCGTTTGAATTTGCAGCGTCCGCGCCGCCAGGTAAAACCACACCAGCGACAGCAGCATGATGAACGCGCCCAGCGTGATGTGATACCACCGCCACGTGGCGGCGCTCAGCACCAGCGCTACAATGCCGCCGATCAACAGCACGCCGCAAAGAATCGGGACAATCGGCATTGGAAAAGACTCTCTTGGATACTTCTAATGGATGTGGATCGAACGCTGCTGTTCCATCGGAACGACGGCGGACGAAAAACTCATTTATCGTCCGATAAGAAAAGGACTTGCGCGCAGCAATCGGCCCATAACTCGATGATAAATGGGGTAAATCAGGGTGTCAAGGATAACATTGCCGCTCTAAGTGCCAGGAGCAGCAACGGGTTAGGGTTGGTCGCGGCAAACTTAGTTCGCCGAGCCGTACCCGGCCAGCGGATTTCCCTCCGCATCCAGCTTTCCACAAGCCCACAATAAGCCGTCGGCCAAGAGTCGCAGGTAGGCATCTTGGGCGACGGTCTTGGTATCGTGTCCCAGCGTCGTGCCGAAGACCGGCCCCTTGCCATAAGTATGCGCCCAGCAGACGACGCTTACTTTGCCGTTTTGGTCCGGCAGCGGACTGCGCGCTTGCAACAGCGCCGTCGAAGATTCCGGAAAATTGATGGTCCGATACAACTCGTCCCCGTCGGTTTTCCAGGTGTCGGGAAAGTGTTTTACGGCCGGATGATCGTGGCTCACTTTTTCTACTGTGAACGGTTCGTATTTGTCGTGCACGCGCGTCCGCTGGCCGCAGCAATCGGTCCAATCGTCGTCGGCCATGAAGGTGTGCATGGAGCAATGCAGCATCAGCGTAGGCTTGCCTTCCTTGGTGACGCGCAGGGCGTTGTTGATGATATCCGTGTCGGCGCCTACCGGCAGCTTCGTGTTATTTTCCGAGCCGGCGTAGCAAATATCGTAAACGATGGCGTCGTACCCGTCGCCCAGCTTCGGGTCGCCCAGCAGTTTAAGATCATCGCCTGTGTCGATCCACTTCACGTCGAAATCGACATGGGCGTATTTTTTGATGCCGTCGGTAATGATCGGCGTGAGTTTTTTGTAATCGTGATATCCGCCGCCGGAAAACAGCAGCGCTTTAAGCTTGGGCGGGGCTGCAACGCCGTTCGCCGTCAGCGTTCCTTGCGCCAGTGCACATGTCGCTGCGAAACTCCAGGCTGCCCAGAGTGCCACCAACTTCGTCGTTGCGGATTTCATAAATACCTTTTGTAAGCAGTGGGGAAATTAACGCCGTGCGGCAGTGCTATTTCCGCATACAAAACAGCCTGAGTCAAGCATTTTGATAAATCAATGTTGCCGATTAGCACAGCCAAGCGCCGAGTAGGCAAGTGCGGCAATTCGTGGTACAACTCCACTGCAATCTAACAAATTGCGTTGTCATTCACACGAATTCGCCCATGAACGAACACACTGCCGCCCCGGCCACCGAATCGACGGCCCCCTCGCCGCCGCGCTGGAAGCCGTTGGGACGCATCGATCGCCGTGTGGTCGGCGTGCTGGTCGAAAAAGCGAAAACCACGCCCGATCAATATCCCATGACCATGAATGGGCTGATCAACGGCTGCAATCAAAAGAGCAACCGCGATCCGCAAATGCAGTTGGAAGAAGCAGACATCAGCGATTCGCTCGACCGGCTGAAAGGGGTTGGAGCCGCCATCGAAGTGCAAGGCAGCGGCCGCGTGCCCAAGTATCGCCATCTGCTTTACGAATGGCTGGGCGTGAGCAAAATGGAGCTGGCCGTCATGACGGAGTTGCTCCTGCGCGGCGCCCAAACCGAAGGGGAATTGCGGAGCCGCGCCGCCCGGATGGAGCCAATTGCCGATTTGAATGCCCTGCGCGAAATTCTCCAATCGCTGCGTGCCAAGCGATTAGTGATCGATCTCACGCCCCCCGGCCGCGGCCAAATCATCAGCCACAATTTGTACGAACCCGATGAACTACAGCGGCTGAAAGAAAAATTGCCCAGCGGCAGTTACGAGCCGGAAGCACACTCGGCGCCGCCAACTCCGGCTTCTTCGACCGGATCGGCTGCCAGGAGTGCGCCTGCCAGGAGTGCGCCTGCCAGCAGCGCACCCGCCGGCAGCGCACCCGCCGGCAGCGCATCGGACGAATGGCAATCGCTGCGAAGCGAATTGGCGGAATTGCGCCACGAACTGGAAGCGCTCATGGAAACCGTCCGGCAGCAAGAACGCGAAATTGCGGATTTGAGATCATCGCTGGGCGGTTAGGCCGCAGCGGAAGGCCAATGACCAAGCACCAATGATGATTTAAGCAATTTGGTCATTGGGATTTGGACATTGGTCATTTTGCCAAGCAGTTGGTCATTCTACTCCAATCACTTTTCTTCCAGCTTCCAGCCGGCTGGATATTTTAATTCACGCTCGGCCACGGCGGCCCAGGGTGTGCCAGGGTGTTCGGCGACCACGCGCTGCAAATAGGCGCGCGATTTTTTGGTCATTTTATCCAGCACGCTGCCGGCGGCATTTTCGTTGGCTGGCTCCAGCACCCATTTCGCGCTGTCGGCGTTGGCAAACGCTTTGCCCTGCTTGATGATCGCCAAAATGGCATTGTATCCGTCCAGCCGTGCTTTAGCCGCCAACACTTGGCCCATGGCTAAATCGTAACCTGCCTGCCACCGCGCGCCAGTCAGCTTGGGGCGATCTCCTTCGCCGGCCACGAGGGCATCGTACAGGCGTTGCAGCGGCTGATCGTCAATGGCGGCCGCTTTTTGCGCGTTGGTGATGTTCTTGGCCAAGGCCGCTTCATCTTTTTCCTTGCGGAACTCCGTGGTGACCTGGCCCAAGCCTTCGGCCGGCGGCAACATGGCGGCGTTATGCAGCGCCAACCGGCATTTGTTTTCTTGCAGTAACTGCTGATATTGTGCCTCGTCCACGTAATCCGGCGCGTATTGAAGCAGCAGCTCCGGCTTGATGTCGCCGGCATTGGCGTCGTATATCCAGCCGGCCGATTTGGGAGCATGCTGCCGGAAGAATTTTCCTTGCGTCTGCCAGCACAATCGCGCGAGGCCGAACGGACCATAACCAGAATCGTTCAAATCGACCGTGTTTTGATTTCCGGAGAGCGATAATTGAATTCGCTCCGGAAACAGCGATTCGTATTGCCGTTCCGCCATGTCGCCTGTTCCCCCGGCACGCCGCGAGGCGTTCACCTTAAACCGCGGCGAACCAAATGGCGCCGCCGGACCAATGCCGTACACCGGCACGGCGGCTTTGCGGAGCGCTTTAATCGCTTGATCGGCCAAATTCAAATCGTCCCCGGGCGAGCTGCCGGCGACTACAAAAATCACTTCCCAACCGTGCATGCGTTGCGGCAAGAACTTGCCGCAGGCTTGATTTACGGCGGCAAAAACGTGCGCTTTATCCCCCTTGGTGTCTTTGGCGGCCAAGAGCGCGGTCTCAATCGCGTTGGCATCGCCGGCCGGCTCGGGCAAGATCCAATTCACCCCGTCGCTGTAACCGGCGACCGCCATTTGAAATTGGCCGGCATGCGTTTTTTCCAGCTCGTGCGCCAATTGAGTAAACCGATCGGCAACCGAGCCGACCAGCGAACTGGCTTTGGAGGTTTGCTCCACTAGCAACACGACCAGCGTTTTGCGCAGCTCCAAAGCGTCGTTAATTTCCAGCGCAATTTGCTCGACCGCCTGCGGCACGTCGAACTTTCCGCCGCTGACGCCCCCTGGCCGGTTTCCTTTGTTTTGCGCTGGCTGGTCGTTGGCCGCTAGTAGAATATCTTCCCGATGCGGCCTGGGTGTTGTTTCGGCTTGGGGCGGCCTGTCGGCGGCGTGTGTATCTGCCGAATGAAAATTGCTCCTTGTCGCTTTGGCGGCGGCCGCTTCAGCCTGCTGCTTTTCTACCCTGGCGCCCAAACCAACTAAGGCCGCCTGCGCCGGAGGGAGTTTAATTACCGGCGGCGGCTTTTCAGCCGGCGGTTCAATTTTAATTTCGCAGCCCGTGGAAATTAGCGCGGCCACAAACAGCGCGGCGGCCCCCAGCAGGCACAAAGGCCCTAATCCGCGGATGTTGCCAACAGCTTTCCCACACATTTTCCACTCCTATCCGCCATATTACACTCGCCTGCCGGCGCGGAAAAGCAGCCGAAATCGCAAAATCCTAATCCAAAGGCAATCGTCCACTCATGCGCAATCGCTAGCATTCAGCCGACGCACAGCGGCACATCACTTCCACAGATACTTTCGAAAGGAGTCTGCCATGCTGGTGCTATCGCGAAAGCAGGGACAGTCGATCATCATTGGGCACGATATTGTGGTGAACGTGGTCGACATTGGCCGTGGCCGGGTGCAAATTGGCGTTTCGGCCCCGGCGCACATGTCCATCCACCGGGAAGAAATTTACCAGCGCATTCAGCAGCGCGGAGAGCAGCCGTCGATGAGCAATTGGCAAGCCGCCGAGCTCGCCTGCTCGGCAAGCTGCTAATCAGCCGCCCCTCGGTGAGGCGCGAGCTTTAGCAGGCCGAGCGGTGAAAATGGACGTGCCGCCAGCGCCCCGCTTCGCGCTGCCAAATGCGCGTTTCCTGCATGGCCGTGGTGACGGGATTTCCATCCGAACCAAGCTTTTGCGTCAGCCGCACATAGGCGACAACCGCCACATCTTCACCGCAAAAAATCACGTGAGGCGAAATTAAGGTGGTATTGCGCGTGCCGCCCCCATTAGGCAAGTCGAAATAAAACTTATGAAATCCCAGGCCCTGCACTAACTGGCCGTTGGCTTCCGGCTCGAAGCACGTGAGCTGCGGATGACACAGCTCTTCGTACGCCTTCCAATCGCCGGCCGTAATGGCGTCGAGCAGTTTTTTATTGAGCGCGAGAATTTCTTCTTGTAAGGCCATGGCATTCACCCAAAAATGACCAGGAACAGGGGCAGCGCCGGCATGCGCGTTAGTCGCCGGCTTCCAACAGCCCCAGCAAAATTAGTTTTTCGCGGCATTCGTCCCGTTCGCGACTGCGGTTCAATTCAACCCAGGTAGGGTCCTGCACCGCCAGTAAATCTTCGGCGGTTCCACGGGCCCGGCCGGCGGCCGCCAAGCGATTCATCAGCCGGCCGATCAACTCCCGATCCAGCCGCGTCAGATACATGGCTTCCAGGCGGTAATCGACAAACGCTTCCCACACCAGCGGGAACAACGGCTGCACAATTTTTTCCCCCAGCGCCGTGGCATAAGCCCGAATTTCTTCCTGGGCGTGCGAATCCATCCGCAGCGCCAAAAAATGCAGCAGATTATGTAGGTCGATTTTCCAGTACGCCTCGGTATACGTGGAGAGGGGCAAATCTTTGCGGGCCTGTTCCCGGGCCACGCCGGAATTAATGCGTTCTTCATACATCCGGCGCGCGTGGATTTGGAATTCCGCCTCGGTAGCCGAAAGCTTGGCTCCTACTTCGGCGGTGACGGCTCCGCCGCTGCCTTGGCGATTGCCCGTGGCCTGAATGCGCCATTGCGTGGGGGGCGTGGCCTGGGCGGCATCGATGGCCAGCGAATAGCGCGTGCTGTACTCGTTGACGTTGGCCGTGCGATGGCGAATCCATTGCCGCCAACAATCCATGGGCACGCGCACCAAAAATTTGATTTCCGCCATTTCAAACGGCGTGGTGTGCCGGTGCCGCATCAGATACCGAATGAGGCCCCGATCGTCAGAAACTTTGCGGGTTCCTTCGCCATAGCTTACCCGCGCTGCTTGCACGATTGCCTGATCGTCTCCCATCACGTCAACCAGGCAGACAAAGCCGTCGTCCAACACGGGAATTTTTTTCCAGCGCAGCTCGTCGGCAAGGGAGGCGTTCGTGGGCATGAAGAACAACAGGGGCGAGGGTCGAGGGTTGAGGGCAAGAGACGCGAATGGATAACGTTGACATCCTCTTGCGGTTTAGCAAATCTCACTTCTGTTTGGCCAGCAACTCCTCCAATAACTTGGCCAGCAGCGAGGGATTGTTTTTATTCTGCAAATTTTCGATCCGGCTGGGAGGCACTTTCAGTTTTTCTAACACTTTGGCGATGTCTTTCCAACGCTTGGCGCGTGCTTTTCCCTCGGCCAAATACAGATCGGTAACTTGTTCTCCCAACCGTTGCAGCAGAATGGCTTCCTGGTTGTTGTAGTAATTTTTGATGACTTTCTGCTGGTATTTTGAAAAATTTCCGGCCATAGAGGTTGCATCCCTTCCCTGAGTTACCCCGTCGATGGACTCCGCGCTCCTGAACCGCCGACCAACGTAAACGCTCGTGCCGGGTTTCACAAGTGGGTTCATGGACCACGCCGACAGGCCGGCGCCCAAGCCGCAATTTCGCCTTCCAACAGGGGCCAAGTGTGATTTACCATCGTGCTGCAATGTCTACCGGCGAACGTCATCCTTTGGTTTCCGGCACCGTCGTCACCAGCTTGGGCACGCTTGCCAGCCGGATCTTGGGTTTGGTGCGCGATACCGCCACGGCGGCGCTGTTTGGATTGGCGGCCGGCGGCGTGCTCGATGCGCTGGTCATTGCTTTTCGCATTCCCAATTTATTTCGCGCCCTGTTTGGCGAAGGCGCGCTCACGGCCAGCTACCTGCCGATTTTTACCCAAGCGCGGCAGGAACATCACGAACAAGGCTGGCAATTGTTTCGCGCCACCCTGAAGGGGCTGGCCATTTTGTTGGCGCTAGTGACGCTGCTGGTCGAGGTGGGCATCGGCGTGTGGGCGTGGCTGGCAAAAGATGATCCGCAAGCGCTGTTGCTGGCCGGATTGAGCGCCGTGCTGTTGCCCTACTTGATTCTGGTTTGCCTCACGGCCATTATCTCGGCCACGCTGCAAGGGCTGGGTCGCTTTGCCGCGCCGGCCTTCGCCCCCGCAGCGCTGAATGTTTGTTGGATTTTGGGTGCATGGTGGATTGCGCCGCATGCTTCCAGCAATCCGGTAACGCAGGGATACGTGTTGGCCGGGTGCATTTTGCTGGGGGGCGTGGTGCAATGGCTGGTGCAATGGCCGGCGCTACGACAAGCAGGGTTCAAAATTCGCAAGCGCGACCTTCCGCAAAAGGAACAAGTCCGCACTCAGGCCCGCGTTGCCGATCACTTGCGCCACATTCGTCTGGGCATGATTCCCACAACGCTGGCCTTGACGGTTACGCAATTGAACACGCTTTCCGATAGCCTGGTCGCCTGGATATTGGCGGCGCCCAAGGATGGCCCGTACACCATTTCGTGGTTGGGCAACGTTCGTTATCCGATGCAGCAAGGTGCCGCGGCGGCAATCTATTTTGGGGAGCGGCTGTATCAGTTCCCGCTGGGATTGATTGGCATTGCCGCCGCCACGGTTGCGTTCCCGCTGCTCAGCCAGCATGCCGCGCGCGGAGATCGCGCCGCCTTGGCCGAAGATTTAACGCTGGGGCTGCGGATGGTGCTGTTGGCCGCCGTTCCCAGCGCTGTCGGCCTGGTGGTGTTGGCCGAACCGATTGCGCGATTGCTGTTTCAGCACGGCCGCTTCACCGCCGACGATGCCGTTCGCGCCGCCGGCATGATTGCCGTGTACGGCGCCGGCGTGTGGGCGTACTGCGCACTGCCCGTGCTGGTGCGCAGCTTTTACGCCGTGGGCGATCGAATCACGCCGCTCCGCGTGGCGCTGGCGGCGGTGGTACTAAACCTGGCGCTAGATTTCACTCTGATTTGGCCGCTAGCGGAAGAAGGGTTGGCCGCGGCCACGGCCATTTCGGCCGCGCTGCAAGCAGTCGCATTGGCCCTGTTGTTTTCCAAACATCACGTGCCGTTGGCATGGCGAAAATTAACTTTCACGGCGCTGCGAGCCTGTGCCGCTTCTGCCGCCATGGGGGCCGCCGGCGCGCTGTTGTTGCACGCCTTGCCCTTGAGCGATGGCGATTGGAACGCATGTTTACGGGCCGTCGCGCCGGTGGTTGCTGCGGTGGCGGTTTATGGCGGCGTGCTGGCCCTCGTGGGCCGCTCGGAATGGGCCGATTTTTTTGGACGAAAATAAATGGCGCAATCACCCGACTGACACCGTCGGGCTATCTCTAATGGCCACGACTCCACCGGCGCCAATCACCCTGGATTTTTCGCCACACGCACACTAAATTAAGGGTTTCCATCCTCTCACGAACACCGAATTACCAGCCGCCGCTTCCATGCCCACCATCAACTTCGTTAATGAGAAAAAAGAAATTCAAGTCGCCGACGGGGCCAATCTTCGCACCGAGGCCAAAAAAGCCGGCGTGAATTTGTACTACGGCTTCAACGGCGTTGGCCAATCGCTCAATAAAATTTTCAACTGCCACGGTTTCGGCTTTTGCGGCACCTGCCGCGTGCTAATCACCCAGGGCATGCAAAACGCCAATCCGATGACCATCGTGGAAAAAATCAAATTCAAAGCGCCGTTGCCCGATCCGTTGCCATGCCTATCGTACATTGGGCACGAAGATACCATGCGTTTGGCCTGTTGCGTGAAGGTGCACGGCGACATGACTGTGGTCACGAATCCGCAGCTGGACCTGTTCGGCGAAAACTTTTTTAGTTGAGAAATAAAGCAATTCGCAATTTGCAGTTAGCGATTAGCCGGAACAATCAAACGTTTTGCGAGCTTGCTAATTGCTAACCGCTAATCGCTGCCTTCCGTGAAACAAATTGTCGCCATCATCAAGCCGTTCCTCGCGGAGAAAGTGCTGGAAAGCCTGAAGCGTGCCCCGTTGGAGGCCGTCAGCGTCCGCGAAGTGAAGGGGTACGGCCGGCAAAAAAGCTATCTCGATCAATACGGCGACAGCGAATACTCGCTGGCCTTTCTTTCTAAAGTCGAGCTCACGCTGTGGGTCGACGACGCCCGGTCCGAGGAAATTTTGCGCAAAATTGTGGAAGTGGCCCGAACCGGCCGCATGGGCGACGGAAAAATTTTTGTGCTGCCGGCCACGCCAGCGAAAACGATTGAGTTTTGAACTGAGTTTTGGGTGGCTGGGGTCGAACGAAGTGAGCCCCCAGCAGCTTCGATTCCGGGGGCTCGGCGGCCTCGACCCCGGCCACCCAATCGTTTTTAAATTAGGCGAAGACGAATTTTCAAATTCCCCCGCCGCCGGTGCCGGCTCCTTCGCGGGCGAAAATTTTGTCGAACCGGGCCCGGTTTTCCCGCGTTAGCCGCTGGCAATCGAGCAACATTTTTTCGCGGTCAGGGTATTCCAGCAGCCGGGCAAGCTTTACTTGCTCCTCCGGATCATCGGGCAAATCGTGCCGGGCCGTGGTGTTCATCAGCCGCAGCCGGCTAACCATCGCCAACAGCACGCGATAACTGGTGCTGAAGAATTCAAAATCATCGCGGGTAATGGCCCCAATTTTTTCGAGTTTTTCCAGCGCCCGCAGCGTGGCCGGCTCGCGCACTTCCGGATGCTCGCCCCCATGCTTGAGTTGCAGCATTTGCGCCAGAAATTCCACGTCGACCAAGCCACCCGGCCCACGCTTTAAGTTCGTGGGCTTGGCCGTGTGTTCCATCCGCTGCCGCATGTGGCGAATTTCGTCGGCGTATTCCGGCTGCCACGCACGGCGGTATGCGCAATCGAGCACCGCCTGCAGAGCCTCGGCCGCGGCAATGTTCGAGCCGTACACCACCCGGGCCTTGCACAGCGCCTGCCGTTCCCACAGTTGGCCGCTTCCATCCTCGAAGTAGCGGCGAAATTCGGCCAGCGAGGTCGCCAAGGCCCCGCTTTTTCCTGTCGGCCGCAGCCGCGGATCAATTTCGTACAGCCGCCCATGCGGGCCCAGCTGGCTGCCGGCTTTAATGACGCGTTGCCCCAGCTCGCTGAAAAAATGTTGATTAGTCGTTGTCTCGCCGCTGCGTCGGCTGCGCCGGGCATGGAACGTGCCGCCGTCGGCCTGGTACAAAAACACCATGTCCAAATCGCTGTGATAGTTAATTTCGCAGCCCCCGAATTTGCCCATCGCCAGCACAATAAATTCCGATGGCTCCCCGGTGCGGTCTCCTTCGGCAATCATCGGCTCGCCCAGCTTGGCCGACAGCTTGCCATATTCGGTGCGCGTGATCTGCCGCAGGCACACTTCGGCAATGTCTGCTAGCGCGCTGCACGTGGCCACAATATCTTCCTTCCCCAAAATATCGCGCACGCCTACCCGCAACACCTGAGCGTTTTTGAAGCTGTGCAAAATCAGGTCCAAATCTTCCGCTCCGTGCGCCAGCTCCTTGAGATTGGCTTCCAGCGTTTCGCGCGACGGCAGCTTATCCAGCACCAAGCTGTCCATCAGCTCGTCAATCATGCCGGGATTGCTGATCAGAATGCTCGATAGGTACGGGCTCGAAGCACACAGCTCCACGTACATGTGCAGCGACGGCGGATTGAAGCTGAACAGCTCCCACAACACCCCTTTTCCGCCCAGCGAATCGCTCACCTTGCTGAGGTTGACCAGCGTTTGATCCGGATCAGGCGTGGCGGCAATCGCCGGCAGCAGCCGCGGAGCAATCGAAGCCAGAAAGTGCCGGCATCGCCGCGTCGATAAAAACCGAATCCGCTCCTGCGATAGCGTCATCAAATTCTG
>DASRSD010000183.1 GCA_035656635.1 Pirellulales bacterium | reverse complement strand
TCACAGGCGGCAAGTACGTCTCGACGAAACTCCCTCGAATACGGTGCCACAGCAACCTCCTTGTTCAAGTTGCTGCGTAGCTTAACTAATTTGCCGGCATGGCGCTAGAGCTAGATGAAGAGCGCTCTAGGGAGCACTGTGACGCGCAGCCAAGTGCTGCCGTACTACCGCGTTGCAATTCGGTCGGCTTGCTGCTCGCGCCACCAACGAATGGTGCGGCGGAGGCCTTCCTCCAACGACATTGTGGCCTGCCACTGCAGCAACTCAGCAGCACGCGAGGTATCGAGACACCGGCGCGGCTGACCATCAGGGCGCGAGGCGTCCCATCGAATTCGGCCTTTGAAGTCGCACCGCTCGGCGATCAATTGCACCAGCTTGGCAATCGTGATTTCACGACCGGTTCCTAAGTTAATGGGAATTGGTTCCTCCATGACTTCGGCGGCTTGCACAATTCCCTGTGCTGCATCGTCGACATATAAAAATTCCCGGCTTGCGGTTCCGGAGCCCCAGCAGACAATTTCTGCATTCCCCTGTTCGACGGCGGCCGTGCATTTACGAATGAGCGCCGGAATTACGTGGCTTTGTTCTGGATCGAAATTGTCGCCGGGACCGTAAAGATTCACAGGCACAACCACTGCGCTGTGCAAGCCATATTGCCGATAATAGGCATCGAGCATGACGAATAATGCCTTCTTTGCCACTCCGTAGGGTGCGTTCGTTTCCTCTGGATAGCCGTTCCACAATTCGGATTCTTGAAACGGTACCGGTGCAAACTTTGGATACGCACATACTGTGCCTGTGTGCACGAATTTGCGAATTCCTGCCAGTCGGGCATGTTCGATCAAGTGCATGCCCATCGCCATGTTTGCGAAGAAAAACCG
Organism: Pirellulales bacterium; assembly: GCA_035656635.1. NCBI lineage: Bacteria > Pseudomonadati > Planctomycetota > Planctomycetia > Pirellulales > Pirellulales bacterium. The sequence continues at coordinate 90,897 of DASRSD010000183.1, read as the reverse complement.
TCCCGGCTGCGCCATGTTGGCGCCAATGCCACCAACTTCGGCCGCCAGGTGAATGACGACATCGGGCTGCTGTTCGCGGTACAACCGTTCGACGTGTGCCTCTTGCGTCAAATCGTATTCGGCCCGTCGCGGAATGATGAGCTGATCGGGAACAACGCCGCGCTCAAGCAGCAATCGGCAGACAACGCGACCTAAAAAACCGGCGCCTCCTGTTACACAGACGCGCGATTCCTCCCAACGGATCATCGGGCGCCCCGTCACGGTTTGAAGGTCGACAATTTTTCGAATTTGGGCGCGTGGGGGCCGTTGCCATTCGCGGCATGCCCTGAGCTGCCAGCCCGGGCCGGTATGCCGGCCGACTCTGAGAATTGGGCCTGGCCGTTGGGAAAATGTTCCATCAATACCCGCTCTCGTTGCGCTAACTCCAAGTCAGCGTTAATCATCATCGTAACGAGTTGATCGAATGATACGCGCGGCTTCCACTTTAATACATTGTGCGCTTTGGTCGCATCGCCCAACAACAGATCGACCTCGGCGGGGCGGAAATAGCGCTGGTCGGTCCGGACGAAATCGCGGCAATCCATTCCCAATTGCCCAAAGGCACATTCGCAAAATTCGCGCACCGAATAAGTTTCTCCCGTGGCAATTACATAGTCATCCGGCTTAGGCTGCTGGAGCATTAACCACATGGCTTCGACATAATCGCCGGCAAAACCCCAATCGCGCTTGGCTTCCAAATTGCCCAAATACAACAGATCTTGCAGGCCCAGCTTGATGCGCGTGGCGGCTCGAGTGATTTTGCGAGTGACGAATGTTTCACCACGGCGTGGCGACTCGTGATTGAATAAAATGCCGCACGATGCATGCAATCCGTAGCTTTCGCGATAATTGATGGTAATCCAGTGCGAATAAACTTTAGCCGCTGCATAGGGCGAGCGAGGGTAAAAAGGCGTGGTTTCCTTCTGTGGGGTTTCCATTACCTTGCCAAACATTTCCGAACTTGAAGCCTGATAAAACCGCACGACGGTGCCGGAAGCATCTTGAAAATCACGGACCGCTTCCAGCAATTTGAGCGTGCCAACGGCGTCCGTATCGGCTGTGTAAATGGGCTGATCGAAGCTGACGCGCACGTGGCTTTGGGCACCCAGGTTATATACTTCCGTGGGTCGAATTTGCCGTACTAAGCGGGCCAGGCCGTTGGCGTCGGTCAAATCTCCATAATGCAGCTTGAGCCGCGCGTCGGCCAAATGCGGGTCGTGATACAAGTGTTCCAAGCGGCCCGTATTGAACGAACTTGCTCGACGGATAATGCCGTGGACTTCGTAGCCTTTGGATAAGAGCAACTCCGCCAAATACGAGCCATCTTGACCCGTGATTCCTGTGATGAGTGCCCGAGGGGAAGCAACTGACATGGATTCTTTGCTATTCAAGGAATAATCCCCGGGGAATCCGCAGGGCCAGCGAGATGCCGTTTGGGTGAAAGATTAGCAAACAGCTACAAACGCTGTCCGCAGCGGCCCACTTTTAGGTAACTGCTATGATGTTTTGAATCTTGCCCATGTTAACCACATGCGGGATTGAAGTCAAACCGCAATTTGCCAAATTGCGGTCGCGTTTTTAGGGGGTTATGCGCTTTTTCATCGTCAATTTTGCTGTTGTGAATACGAAACCGCCAAACACCTATTCAGCCTGCCCGTAATTGTGAGGTGTTGCACAATAGTTGCGCGGCTAGGTGCGTGTAGTTGAGGCATTTCTGCCAGCTTCTCCATTTTACTGTGGTGTTCCACCGTATTGTCCCCAAATAACTGAGTTCAGTTTTTTGAAACTGCGGTTGAATTGCATCCATTGCGGATCGCAATGGCACTTTCACACGCGCGACCGGGTCGAATCATCGCACGTCCTTTATTACTTTGACGACTAGTTTTAAGCGATGTAACTTGAGTCTACAGGGCTCGATCAGCAATACGGCATGTCGATTGCATAACCGGCGACGACGTTATTCCCAAAAACTTCAACTGCTAGATCGTGCATTTTTCCTATCGTTTTCATTGTTTTTACGACTTAATGGGAAACTAATGTTGTTTCCTTTCGCTGATACTTGACGGACCATAGAGAAACCAATAAAACATGGCTAAACCCCTTAATTATCACAAACTTCCTAGAGTACTACAGCCGTGAATATCGAGCGTCTTCGGGAAATGTCTCTTGCCGAGGCATCGCGGATTTTAGCCCGACATTGGCGGCTTTCCGCAATGTGCCTGCTAGCTAGTTTGTTCATTGCGATTTTGGCGCTGTGGATATTTCCACGGTCTTATCGTTCGGAATCGCAACTCTATATTCGCTTGGGACGCGATAGTGCCTCGCTGGACGCGACCGCCACGATTGGCCGTACTTCTTTACCGTCGTCACTGCCGTCGACCCGCGAGGAAGAAATCAACACCGTCACTGAGATTTTGAATTCCCGCGCCCTGGCGGAGCAGGTGATCGGAAGGCTGGGGACGCAAACTATTTTGCACGATCAAGATCCCGATGAAAGCGAGTCTGTTCACTCTCCGGCCGTTGCCATAACCCCTATGACCCCGGTGGGCTCCATCATGCCGGTATCGGCGGAAGCCACCAGCGTTACAAGTTCCGAAGAGTCGTCCCCAAGCGACAACGATCGCGATTCCGCCATCACCAAGCTGCAGCGCATGCTCCAAGTTCAAGCCGTAAAAAAGTCGGATGTGGTGCACATTGATTGCGAAAGTCGCAATCCGCACCTCTCGCAAAAAATTGTGGGCTGCTTGGTCGATTGTTATTTGGCTGACCATTTGCGACTGAATCGAACGAGCGGCGCCCACGCCTTCTTCCAGGAGCAGGCGGATCGAATGCATGCGGCGGTAGCTCGCTCCGAGGAAGAAATCAGAAACCTGAAAGACCAGACGGGATTGGCAGCTCCAGAAACCCAGCGCGATTTGTTAGTAAGTCGGGCGGCGCATTTAGAAGACGAATTAGCTTCCACTACCACCGAGTTGGCTAGCACCGAGGCACAAGCGCGGACTCTGCGACAGAAAATTGCCGCGTTGCCGGCAACGACGGTTACCTCGCACACTGTAGGCGTTGAGAGCCACGGCGTCGAATTGATGCGGGATGAGTTGTACCGACTGCAAATGGCTGTCCAAGACATGGAATCGAAATATACCGACGAGCATATCCTCTTGAAGCAGGCCCGCGAGCGGCTGGTTGCCGCGAAAAAGTCATTCGAATCGGCGCCGCCTTCGCACGAAATGGTCACCAGCGGCCCGAATACTGTCTACGAGCAAAGCCAAGTCGAGCTGGTGAAACTGGAACCGGTGCTGACGGCGCTCCGCGCCAAGTTGGACAAACTGCAAACTCAGATTGCTGAAGCTCACGATCAAATTAAGACGTACAACGCTACTCAAGTGCAGTTGGCTGAACTTTCCCGCGATTTAAAAGAGCAAGAAGCAAATTATCAGACATACACAGAGCATCTGGAACAAACGCGGATTGACGATGCGCTTGAGGCCGACCGAATTTCGAACATTAGTGTATTTGAGCCTGCGACATTTGAGCCGACCCCCATCAAGACGAAGTCCCATTTGGCGGCGGCCTTAATTTTGCTCATGGGACTGACATCCGCGATTGGGTTGCCGCTTCTTTTGGAAACACGCAATTCCTTGACCAACGATACCCACCACGTTCCCAACCACTCGACAGTTCCATTAGTTACATCCATTTCCCGACGCATGTCGGACCAATTATCAGGTAATTCCACTTAGCGCATTGACGGTTGGGCCAACCGAAAATGCAAATCCGCGAAAATCTGACAACATTACCCGCACGCCGGGCTTACAAGGCCTGCCTGGCTGCGTATCGCCCTCAGTCGGCGGCTTATGCTGGCGGCTGCCACTTGCTGGATGCACACCCGTGATTGGAAGCATTTTTAATTATTCGTCGACAGCAGGGACTTACTATCATGTTTTTCGCCAACGGATTTCGCCTGTTTAGAAACCGGCAACAGGTCACTACAAAAATATTAAATGGGTTGCGATCGGTCGAGCAAATGCGAGGCATCGTGGAACGAGAACGCTCCCGTGCGGACCGCATCGGCATTGAGTTCGCGGTGATCAAATTCACACCCAGTGAAGCCGCCTCCGCGAAAAAGATGTTTGAGATTCTCGCGGAGATTTTGCAAGGTCGTTTGCGCTGCACCGACGAAATCGGCTGGTTGGGGCCACTCCAGTTAGGCGTGGTGCTCCCCAGCACTCCGGCCGACGGGGCGCGTGTTTTAGCCGACGATGTATTGCTGAAATTTAGCAGCATCCCTGCTCCCCATTGCGATGTGTACACCTATCCTTCGCAATCCGACGATGAACAAGCCGATAGCAGCAACGGTGCGCAAAGCGATCAGCGCGAACAAATCGCCTCCGTTCCGGCCATGGATACGCTGTTTCTGCAGCCCACACCCCTGTGGAAACGATCGCTAGATGTTGTTGGGGCGGTCGTGGCAATGATTCTGCTTTCGCCAATTTTGATCACTGCTGCGTTGGCGGTGAAATTGACTTCGCGGGGGCCAGTATTCTTTGCCCAATGGCGAAATGGATTGGGGGGCAAGCAATTTCGGATGTACAAATTTCGCACGATGGTGGTCGATGCCGAACGTTTGCAGGAAAAACTAATGGCATTGAACGAACAAGAGGGGCCCGTATTTAAAATTCGCAATGATCCGCGCATCACTCGCGTGGGTCGATTTTTACGCAAAACCAGCATCGATGAGTTACCGCAGTTATGGAACGTATTGACAGGTGAAATGTCGCTGGTGGGTCCTCGGCCGCCGCTGCAAAAAGAAGTGCGGCAATACGAGTGCTGGCAACGCCGGCGGCTGGATGTTACCCCTGGCATTACTTGTACATGGCAGGTGAAAGGCCGGTCGCTCATTCCCTTCACCGAATGGATGCGAATGGACATCCGCTACATTCGGTCACGATCTTTTCGAACAGATCTCGGAGTGTTACTACAAACCATTCCGGCGGTATTGATGCGCAAGGGCGCAAATTGAAACTGGTTTAACACATCCGTGATGTCATGCCACACCTGTCGACTGCCAACAGTCATCGAAAACAATTGCGCCGTGCTCAACTCGGCGAACTACGCAATCGGATCATCGCGCGTGGTTTGGGCGTGTTGCCGCCGCGCTGGCGAGGGAACAGCGGCGCCGCCTTCGGCATTCTCATGTATCATCGCGTCGCTGAGATTTGTAAAGGAATTGCGGCTCCCACGTGGAACGTTACCCCGCCTTCGTTTCAAGCACAGTTGATCGGATTGCTCGAGCGCGGCTTTCGCCCGTGCTCGTTGCAAAAAGCTTTTGAGAAGCATGTGGCCGGCCAGCCGCTTCCAGACAAAACATTTGTCGTCACATTCGACGACGTTTATGAAAACGTGTACCGCAATGCCTTCCCAATATTACGCGAGCTGAGAATTCCAGCGACCATGTTCGTTGCGACCGCCTACCTCGATAGCCAGCTTCCATTGCCATTTGACGATTGGTCATACGCGGGTTCGGCTGCCGTGCCGCCGGAAACCTGGAAGCCGATTACCACCTCGGCGTGCGCGGAAATGCTGGCCAGCGGCCTGGTCGAGCTGGGCAGCCACACTCATACGCATGCCGATTTTCGCGGCCGGGTCGAAAATTTCTGTAATGATCTAAAAACATCGCTGGAAATATTGCGGGCGAAATTTGGCATCACGCAAGCGCCTTTGGCGCTGCCCTTTGGGAATGGTTGCCGCCTCAAGGATGGTCCCGAGTTGTCGGCAGCGGCCGAAGCATGCGGAGTGCGGTGCGTGGTCACGACCAATAGCGAAGTCATTCGACCTATTGACGATCCACTGAATTGGGGCCGGTTTGCCGCGCTCGATACAGATTCGGCGGCATCGCTGGCCGCAAAACTCGACGGCCGATACAGTGTGGCTCGCAGCAGTTGGAGCGGCTTACGGCGGTGGGCTAACCGCATTTTCCCGACCGGCGAAAAAATGTCGACCGATTCGGTGCTTCGGCCAAAAAACAGAACGGCAGAAACCACCGCATGAGCACGCTTTCGACAACACTTCCCGACACACAAGAAGCCCCAAGCCACGAGCCGCTGGGCCGTCCTGCCGGCATGCTGGTGCGGTTATGGAGTATGTTTGTCGCGCGACCGGATTTGCGCAATGGAACGCTGTCGCTGTTCGATCAAGCGGTTGTCAGCGGCACTGGCTTTTTGACGGGCGTGATTATCGGTCGCTTGTGCACGAAAGAAGAACTGGGCATTTACTATCTTGCACTTTCCATCTTTTATCTGGCGCGGGGAATCCAAGAACAACTGATTTGTGCACCTTATGTCATTTACTGCCAAGGCCGCCGTGAGGACGCCCAGGCTTTATATACCGGCAGCTCATTGCTCCACTTCCTAGGATTGTCGGGCGTGCTTGTGGTGGCACTTTTCGGTTTCCTCGGTATCCTGGCGCTAGGTCTTGGACCGGCGAGCCTTGCGCCGGCGATTTGGGTTTTGCTGGGGGCGTTGCCGTTTCTGCAACTGCGCGAATTTTTGCGCCGACTGGCCATCGCACATTTGCAGTTGACGACCGCGGTCGTGATTGACGTGGCGGTCTCGCTGCTTCAATTGGGCGGATTGTTGACACTGGCGTATTTTCATCAGTTAACGGTACCCCGCGCCTATGGAGTGATGGGCATCGCGTGCGCCATTGCCGGCTTAGGTTGGTTTATTTCCAAAAGCCAACCGTTGCAATTAAAGTGGTCTACCGCGGTTGCAGATTGGTGGGGGAATTGGGGTTTTGCTCGTTGGGCTTTGGCCAGCCACATCATTGGTTTTGCCACCCCGTCGCTGATGCCATATCTTGTGGCTGCCGTTCATGGCAGCGCAGAGGCCGGCGTGCTGGGGGCCTGCGTCAACATCGTAGGCACTGCCAGCACGTTCATGATTGGGCTGGCTTCTTTTTTGATTCCCAGAGCGGCCCAGGCATTTGCCCAGGGGGGCGTCCCTGAACTGCGGAAGGTTCTGCGCACCGCCACCATGGTTTATGCCTGCGTGTTGGGCGCATTTGCGATCATTGTTCTGCTGTCTGGCGATTTCTTGTTGGTGCTGGCATTTGGCAGCAAATACTCCGGCTACGGCTCAACGATAGGAGTGTTGTCGCTTGGCATGATGGCACAAAGCTTGGGCCTGACGGCTGGAATTGGTTTGTGGGCAATCGATCGCCCGCGCGCGAATTTATCGGCAGACATCTGCACATTGGTGGTTACCTTGGGAGTGGCGTTGTGTTTGCTCCCCGGCATGGGAGTGCTGGGAGCGGCTTTAGGCGATTTGGCTGGAAAAGTCGTTGGCGCCTTAATTCGTGAGCTGACGCTGCGGCGGCTGTTGAAAACATTCCCCCAAGCTGCCGAAGGTTGACCGAATATGCCGACGCTTCAACTCGCCACTGATTCACTGCCGACGACCCGGTTGCGGACCGTGCTCGTATGGTTGACGATCTTCGTGCTCACCGTCGCATACTACTTGATCGAACATACCAACACGCAAATTTCCAGTCTGAACGCCTTTCAAGTCACTGGCGAGCAACTGTCCGAGCGGTTTGCTGAAGGGGACGCGGGCCGGCGCTTTGCCATTCCCATGATCGCCGCCTACGGCGTATTCCTGATGCTGCTTCCCGGCGGCTATCGCTTGAAGTTGGATTCGAGATTGGGTTGGCTGCTATTGGGCTATTTGACGTGGTGCGGGTTGAGCATCGTTTGGTCGGTCGAGCCGTCGCTAACGCTCCGGCATTTCACCGTGCTCCTGTTTTGCAGCATTGCCGCACTTGGAATTGCCAAGCAGTTGACTTTGCACGATTTGTGCGTGGTGACGCTGGCCGTCACGGCAATCCTTATTTTTAACGGCGTGCGCACGGAGCTGGCGCTAGGAACATTCCATCCTTTATCGCCCGAATATCGGTTTGCCGGCACCGTGCATCCCAACGTTCAGTCGCCCTATTGCGCGACAATGGCAATCGCCGCTGGCTTTCTCGCAAGTCGCGCGCAACGGGGAAAACTTTTATTGTGGGGCTTGTGCCTGGCGGCGCTGGTTTTGCTGTGGTTGACGAAGTCGCGCACGGTGTGCGCGGCTTTGTTGGTCGCAGTGCTGGCGTACCGGGCCATCAATGTATCGTGGACCAAGCGGATTTTGATCGTCTCCACTATCGTTTTTGCAGCTAGCGCAATCACTTTCACCGGCATGCTGTTTGGTTTCAACCTCATCGATCGTGCCGCTAACGTAATATTGATTGGACGCGAAGATGAAGCGGAATCATTGTCCGGGCGTGTGCCCCTGTGGGAGGCCCTGCTGCCTCATGCGGAGGAACGCCTTCTCTTCGGACACGGGTACCTGACGTTTTGGAGCCCGAAGCGAATCGACAATTTCACTCAGACGTTTCAATGGACCGTACCCGACGGTCACTGTGCCTATCTCGATACCATTCTCGACCTGGGAATTGTGGGTGCAGGGCTGTGCCTGGTGGTGCTGACGTCGGCCATTGGAGAGGTAGGCCATCGATACCGGTTTGCGGGAGAACTGGGCTATGGATTTTTGCTAGTCTTGCTTGTTTGTCGATCACTGAACGGGGTTTTAGAATCGGCATTTACGTCGCCCAATAATTTTTGCGCTTTCGTCATGGTTTGTGGGCTGGCGCATTTGGGATATTGCCATCAAGCGGTTCCAGTTGAATCTGCCTCGGGCGCGGCGGTTCCTGCCCTACCTGTGGAATTGGTGCAGGAGCTGCGTGTATGAAAATTACCACGTTCCCTGCCGCGCAACTGAGTCAGGAACATTGGACTGCCTGGTCAGAAGTGCAACGTTCCGAGAAAGAGTTCGATAGTCCTTATTTTCGGCCTGAATTTACGCAGGCGGTGGCCGCCGTTCGCAACGATGTGGAAGTTGGCGTCTTGGAACAAGCCGGTGAGATGGTGGGATTCTTCCCCTATCAACGGGCGCGCGGCATTGCCCGACCGGTCGGCGGGCGGCTGTCAGATTTTCAAGGTGTTATCGTCCGTCGAAACGTCGAGTGGAACCTTGTCGAGTTGCTCAAGCGTTGCCGGTTGAAGGCCTGGCACTTTGATCATGCCGTATCGTCGCAGCAGAAATTGCACCCTTATCACCGCCACGTGGAAGATTCGCCGTACGCAGATTTTTCCGACGGATTTACAAATTATGCGGCACAACATGTTCAGTGCGGTGGAGATCAATTTCCAAACATCACGGAAAAAGCGCGAAAGCTAGAGCGCCGCATCGGTCCATTGCGGTTTGAAGCGGAAACCAACGATACACAAGTGTTCGATACGCTGCTGCGGTGGAAACAACAGCAATACGTGCGGAGCGGCGCCACCAATGTGTTTTCCTTTGCTTGGACGCGCGCCGTGTTGGAACGCATTTTCGGTTGCAGAGAAGAAGCATTTGCTGGAACACTGTGTGCACTTTACGCCGGCGAAAAATTAATGGCCGCGCACTTCGGCATGCGATCGTACGGCGTGCAGCATTATTGGTTTCCCAGCTATGCCACCGAGTTCGCCAAATTCTCGCCGGGCATGGTTCGCGACTTGGAATTCATCAAATCCTTGGCAGCGATGGGCTGTCGGCGGCTCGATTTTGGCAAGGGCATGGATCAGCACAAACAGTACTTCATGTCCGGAGCGAGCCAAGTTGCAGTCGGCAGTGTCGACTTGCGGCCGGTGCGGGGCATCGCGCAGCGGCAATGGCATCGGGCGTATGCCTGGGCACGGCGGTCACCTTTGCGTAAGCCGGCCCGCGTGCCGGCGCGAGTTTTATATCGTATCCGTGAATGGTTTGCATTTCAGTAAGATCAGGAGTTTAACTGATGGACACACCTTTGATTAGCATTATCCTTCCCACTTACAACCGCTGTGAAATGCTGCGGGGCGCCTTGGAATGTCTGCTGCATCAGGAGACCAACGACCAATTTACCTACGAAATTATTGTCGTTGACAATGCCTCCAGCGACGCCACAAAAACCGTGGTCGAGGAAGTGGCGGCCACATCGCCCGTGCCAGTACGATACTTTTATCAAACGATTCCCGGTGATGGCGCTACGCGCAACTGTGGAATTGCACACGCCCAGGGCATGTGGTTGGCGTTCGTCGATGACGACGAACTTGCCGCCCCCGATTGGTTGCGTCAGTTATTTCAAGCGGCCCAGGAAACGGCTTCGCCCATCGTGGGTGGGGCGGTCCATTTGAATTTGCCGGAGGAAACGCTTGCTCAACTGAGCCGCTTTGTACGGGCCACATCACTTCGTGAAATCGATTACTATGCGACCGTTCATCCTTACACCGGCAAGCGGCTGCCTGGCACCGGCAATGCTTTGGTGGCCAAGCACGTTATGGACACGATCGGGATCTTCGATGCCAGCAAAATTTGTGGGGAATCAGATAGCGATTTCTTCATGCGAGCCCGATCGCGAGGCGTGGCGCTGTATTACACGCCTCACGCAATTGTTAAACACCGTGTTGCGCCTAATCGCTTAACGGTCGATTACTTCCGCTGGGACGCACAGCAAGGCTGTAATGCCTTCGCCGGCCTCGACTACAAATTCAAGGGACCGTTGAAGTTATCCATGTTGTGCATTGCGCGACTCGGCCATGCGGCACTCGTGGTTGTGCCAAAGCTCGTGTGGGGATGGATTCGGCGCGATTCGGCCGAAGTTTTAGGGCAGCGCGTGCGACTGTGGCGCACCGAGGGATATGTGCGGCGAACGCTGGCCATTTTGGCCCCCGCGTTGTTCCCACAAACCAATTATTTTGCCGACTTGGAATTTCGGCGTGGGCGAGTTGTCGGAAAGCAAACGGTCGCTGCGGAGGCAGTTGCGTGAAAGTTTTGCAAGTCTACAACGACTATCGCACTCATTGCGGCGGCGAAGGCGCCGTGGTGCAAATGATTCATGCGCTATTGGAAAAGCGCGGTCATCAAGCTCGATTGTTTACCAAAACAAGCAAAGGGTTAGACGCCAGCTTGCTGGGCAAAGTCCGCGCATTCGCCAACGGCATCTACAGCCGCTCTTCGTACCGCGACATGGCTCAAATACTGCACGCGGAGCGACCTGATTTAGTGCATGTGCACAATCTGTATCCTTTAATTTCACCGTCGGTGTTAGTGGCCAGCCATCGCGCGCGCCTGCCGGTGGTAATGACCAGCCACAACTATATGCTTACCTGCCCGGTCGTCAATCACTTGCACAAAGGCCAAGTATGCGAGCGTTGTCTGGGCGGCCGTGAGTATTGGTGCGTTGTGAAAAACTGTCGCGAAAACTTGGCTGAGAGCATGGCCTATGCCCTGCGAGGCTTCATCGCGCGGAAGCTGAATTGGTTTCAACGCCATGTGACTTTGCATATGGTGCTTAGCGAGTTTGCCAAGGCCCGGCTGGTGAAGGAAGGCTTCGAAGAATCCCGAATTGCCGTCCTGCCAAATATGGTGAACTTGGGACCGGAGCAAAACGATCGAACATTAGGCAGTTACGTTGCCTTTTCCGGCAGAATGAAAGAAGAAAAAGGGGTCGACGTGCTACTGGCGGCGGCGCCTCGTTTACCAGACGTTCCGTTCCGGTTGGCGGGCGATGGGCCCATTCTCGATGAATTACGGAAGAACGCACCGGCTAACGTTCTGTTTGTCGGCCGTTTGGAACCTAATCAAATGGCGGCATTTTACGCAGGCGCGCGCTTTCTCATCGTGCCTAGCAAATGGTATGAAGGCTGCCCGTTAGTTGTTTCGGAGGGCATGAGCCAGTCGCTGCCGGTCATTGCTTCGCGAATTGGAGGTTTGCCGGAATTTGTCGACGACGGCGTCACCGGCCTGCTATTTGAACCCGGCAACTCGGTTGAATTAGCCGAACGAATTCGCTTGCTGTGGGGCAATCCCGATTTGTGCCTGCAAATGGGAACGGCCGGACGGCGCAAAGCCAGCCAGGAATATAACGAGAACTTGTATTACGAGCGATTGATGTCCATTTACCGAGAGGCGCTTAAATTAGCTCGCGGAAATTGCCACGCCTCAGAACCTTCTGTCCCACGATCTGTGGCACTCTCGGCCTGTGCACCAATCGCAAGAAAGGGATAAACATCGATGAAAACCAACGCGGTTCAGTGGCCCACCAAATATGATTTGTTTGGCGTGCAAATCAGCGCCGTGCAAGTGGATGATGCCTGCGATGCAATTTTAGAGGCTGCTCACCAGGGCCAATCGGCCGCGGTTTCAGCATTTTCGGTGCATGCCTTGATCGAAGCGGCCACCAAGCCGCCTCTCATGGCAAAAGTAAACCGCTTCGGCGTAATTACGCCCGACGGCCAGCCGGTTCGCTGGGCGTTAAACTGGCTATATGGCACACGCTTGCCTAGCAACGTGCGCGGATCGGAATTAATGTGGCGACTTTGCCAGCGCGCCGAAACCGAGGACGTGTCGATCTATTTGTATGGCGGCTCCCCGGAAACGCTGGCGGCGCTGGAGGCAAATTTGCATATCGCGTTTCCTGTATTAAAAATCCCCGGGGCCGAATCTCCGCCGTTCCGCCCGCTTTCGCCTGCGGAAGATGCAGCGATGGTCCAACGTGTGAACGCCAGCGGGGCCGGACTGATGTTTCTCGGCCTAGGCTGCCCCAAGCAAGATTACTTCGCCGCGGAACATCTCGATTCCATTCATGCGGTTCAATTGTGCGTAGGAGCGGCGTTCGATTTCCACGCCGGAACTAAATCGGCGGCGCCAGTTTGGATGCAGCGCCACGGACTGGAATGGCTATACCGGCTGTTTCAAGAACCGCGGCGGCTGTGGAAGCGTTACCTGGTAACCAATACCATTTTTGTCGCCAAGCTATTTTTTGCCATCATGCAGATTAAGCTGCGAGCGATCGGCCGGCTGTTTCAAAAACGCAACAACACCGTACCTATCGAAACCGAGCAAAACGACGCCCACAGCACTGTGCGTGTGGAAGCCGCTCATCCTCTGCTGCGGGAATCAGCACGGGCATCCAGCACAGCAACCCGTCACAGTTGAGAAATAACGTTCCAGACGGTTGATCCAATGCCCGGAAAGCTCGCCTTGCTTCCCGGCTTAGCCCAGCTTCGGCAGCGACTGCAGAAGTTCTGCTGTACCGGCGGTGTTGGTTGAAGAAGTGGAAGACGATTTACTTTTTGCCGTGGAAGTCGCTGCGGCCGATTCGTTGCTGACCGCAGAGCTAAGCTTGACCGCCGAGGTTGCTTGGGGAGTGCTTCCTGCGGTGGTTACAGTAGTTTTTGCCGCCCCAGCAGTTGCCGTGGAGGTGGTGGGAGTGACCACCACGGCTGGCGGTAACGCGGCATAGGTCCAATTGAGGACCTTTTGCACCGCAGTATTGGCACTGGTGCCGGCCGTAAATCCGACATAGGCCGTCTTGCCGCCCACAAGCGACGGAATGTTCACGGTGTAAGATTGCGTGGCCGTGGCCTGCGTAACCATGTCGGTAATCGTCACGGTAAGCTTGGCGCCATCGTAGTTCATTGCCACGTCGAACACGTGACCGCTGTGCAAGTCGATGCCGGAGCCGTTGAGATTGTTCGATTTAGCCGAGGTGGGTGCGGCCCCGTTCGTGTAAAGTCCCGTGGAATTTGCTCCCTCGCCGGCATTGCTAAACAGATCGAACTTTACCGCGATGCTTTTCTTAATCGACCCGTAGCCCAGGTTTCCACCATTGCTTCCCAGCGCCTTCATGCCAGTTCCTTGAATGGTAAATGTCATGCCATCGCCCAGAGGATTGGTTCCACCCGCAAACTGCAGGGCAAAGCGGGTGCTGAAATTGGTCACGTTCACCGGCGTGCGAGCAAAGATGCTGGCCGCTTGATTCTTGCCCCCCGTCGTTAGTTGCAAGTTAGAACCGGCGATCGAGGCGGACGATCCATTCAAGCTCAGTTGACTGCTTGTGCCCACGAACCCATTCGGAAAATTGAGCATGGGCGTAGGCGCTGCTGCCGGAGTGGCTTGCGCCACCAAAGCGTGTGGCTGGTTACCTACGGTATCCGTGTCGGTGGCTGTGTTATTAGCAGGATTGTTTTCCACAACGCCAACCGGAGCGGTTACGGTTGCCGTATTTGCCACGCTGCCTGTGGCCGTGCCGCTAAGCGTGCCCGTTAACAGGTACGTGATCGTGCTGGCCGGCGGCATGGTTACCGTATTGTTCAAGTTGCCCACGGCGCTCTGCCAAAAGCCCGATGCATTGCCCGTGGCTGTGGCCGTAAAGCTTGGCGAACTGTACACCGCGGGCAAATTGTCGACAATGTTTGCACCCACAACGGTGCTTGGTCCCGCATTGGTAACCACAATGGTGTAGGTTACAGCCGAACCCGGTGTCGCGGTTGTTTGGCCATCAGTCACCGTCACCTGTAAATCGGCGTGCGGCGTTCCGTTAACGGTATCGGTGTCAGTCGCCGTGTTATTGGCCGGATTGATTTCATTCACGCCCGCTGGAGCAGTCACGCTAGCGGTCCCGGAAACCGAGCCCGTGGTCACGCCAGGCAGAAGGCTTGCATGCAACAGGTATGTAATGGTGCTACCCGGCGGCATGGTCACCGTGTTATTCACGTTGCCAAACGCGCTGCCCCAGAAGCCAGAGGCATCGCCTGTGGCGGTCGCGGTAAACGTTGTGGCGCCAAAGGTTGTATCGAAGCCGGAGGAAAGCGTGGTGACGATGTTTGCACCGGTGACTGTATTCGGTCCCGCATTGGTGACGACAATGGTATACGTAACGGCCGCACCCGGGCTGACGGTTGTTTGACCGTCGGTCATCGTGATCTGCAAATCGGCTTGCGGCGTGGCTGCCACGGTATCGGTATCGGTGGCGGTGTTGTTGGCCGGATTGAGTTCGGTCACGCCTGCCGATCCCGTAATGGTTGCCGTATTGGCAATGGTGCCTATCGCAGTTGGACTAAGCGTGCCGGTGAGCAAATAGGTGATAGTGCTACCCGGCGGCATCGTGACCGTGTTATTTAGATTGCCGAACGCACTTTGCCAGAAGCCCGAGGCGTCGCCCGTGGCCGTGGCGGTGAAACTTATGTTACTGAATGTGGCCGGCAAATTGTCAACGATGTTGGCCCCGGTGACCGTGCTGGGACCGGCGTTGGAAACCACGATGGTGTAAGTTACCGTCGAGCCAGGCGCCAGCGTGGTTTGGCCATCGGTTACGGTAACCTGTAAATCGGCTGTGGGTGTGCCGCCGACGGTGTCGGTGTCAGTAGCCGTGTTGTTGGCAGGGTTGTTTTCCGTTACGCCGGCTGGATCGGTCACCGTGGCGGTGTTCGAAACCGAACCCGTAGCAGTGGAACTCAGGGTGCCAGTCAGCAAATACGTGATGGTGCTGCCCGGTGGCATCGTAACAGTATTGTTCAAGTTGCCAAACGCATTCTGCCAGAAGCCGGACGCTCCGCCGGTGGCGGTAGCACTGAATGTGATGGAGCTGAACGTCGACGGCAAATTATCGACAATATTCGCGCCCGCCACGGTGGCCGGCCCGGCATTGCTAACCACTATTGTGTACGTGACGGTTGAACCGGGGAGTATCGAGTTTTGCCCATCGCTGGCCGTAACTTGCAAATCGGCGTGCGGGGTGCCGCTAATGGTATCGGTATCGGTTGCTGTATTGTTCCCTGGATTAATTTCCGTTTCGCCGGTAGGCCCAGTCACAGTGGCTGTATTGGCTATCGAACCAGTCGCTCCAGGCAGCACGGTGGCATGCACCGTATAAGTAATAGTGCTGCCGGCCGGCATCGTAACCGTGTTGTTCACGGTGCCGTAAGCGCTGGCCCAAAAGCCTGAAGCATCGCCGGTGGCAGTGGCGGTGAACGTCACGTTGCCAAACGTGGTATCAAAGCCCGAGGAAAGCGAATCGACAATGTTAACGCCTGCCACCGCATCAGGGCCGGCATTACTCACCACAATCGTGTAAGTCACGGCGGAACCCGGTGTCGCGGAGGTTTGGCCGTCAGTCACGGTCACTTGCAAGTCGGCGTGCGCGCTGACGGTGGTCGCGCTGGCTTCGTTAGAAAATACTGATGTGCTGCCGCTATCGGTTGCTTGAACACGATAAAAGTACATCGTGCCCGGAATTGCTGTGGTGTCGGTAAAGGAATTAGCGGCCTGTGTGCTGGTCGATCCAATGGTGACGTACGTCCCGCCCGCGCCGGCTTTTCGCTGGATCACTGTGCCTGTGGCATTGGGATCGTTGTTCGTCCACGTAAGGTTTACTTGCGAACCGCTGGGCGATGTCGCTTGTAGTCCTGAAGGAGCGTTGGGCGCCGGGGTGAATGTCCAGTTGCTGATCGACTGAATGGCCGATTCCTCACCAGTGCCTGCCGTAAAGCCCACGTAAGCTTGGCCGCCGCCGACAATCGCTGGAATGTTCACGGCATACGATTGCGTGGCCGTAGCCTGCGTGACGGTATCTTCGAGGGTCACCGTCAGCGTAGCGCCATCGTAACTCATGGCCACGTTAAACAAGTGCCCGCTGTGCAAATCGATGCCTGTGTTGCGCAAATCGATAGAATTGGCCGATGTCGGGTTCGCTCCGTCGGTATACAACCCAGTGGAATCGGGCCCTTCGCCGGCATCGTCGGTTAAGTCGAACTTCACCGCCACGCTATTGCCAATTCCGGCATAGCCCAATCCGGAATCGTCCGCGCCCAGCGCCGTTGGTCCGTCGCCTTGGATGGTAAAGGTTAAGCCGCTGCCGATGTCGCTGCCCACATAGTTGATGGTGGGAATTTGCTCGAACGTAAAATTCGTGGTGAAGCGGCCAACCGAAACCGGGTTTTGCGTAAAGAAGCTGTCGGTTTGGTTCGTGCCGCCATCGGTCAATTGCATGTAAGTCCCGTAGAAACCGACGTTTTCGATATTCCAACCGTTCAAGCTCAGCAGGTTGCTCTGACTTGTCGGGAAGCCGACTAAAGCATAACTTTGATGTGTGAAGAAATACGGGAACGAAAGCGAGGTGGGCGCAATAACCACTTCGTTCGAGGCGGCACTTTCGAAGTTCGTCGCGCCTTGCTTCGTGACGGCGGTAATCCAATAGTAGTACGGCTTGCCATTGGTTAGCCCGGAATCGGTAAAGGTCGTGCCCGTCACGCCCGTTATCACCGGCGTGGTTCCTTCGCTGTTGGAACTCAGGCCGCGATAGATGCTGTAGCTGGTGGCGCCAGGCACAGCTTGCCAAGAAAGAACCGCCGCTCCAAATGACGCCGAGGCCGTCAAACCGGTGGGCGTGGCCGGAACAGGAGCACCATCGTCGTCCAAAATGGCGCCAACTGCTTTTCCGACCGCAATGGTTGCCCCCGAAGGAGTACTCAGTGTGACGTTAAAAGTTTCGTCCGATTCAACAGTCGTGTCTCCCTTAACCGGCACGGTAAACGTGGCCGAGGTGGCGTTGGCTGGAATCGTCAAGACGCCCGTGGTTTGAACGTAGTCGGTATTTGCCGTGGCCGTGCCGGCGGATGTTGCGTAATTCACGGTGACCGCCTGATTCGTTGGCGCCGAAAGCTTTACCGTGAACGTCATTGATTTGTTGCCAGAATTGCCTTCCGTCACCGAGGCGTTTCCTAAAGAAATGCTCGGCAGGGCATCACTATTGGTGATGGTCACGTTGGTGACCATGTTCCCATACGTGCCGTTAATCAACGAAGCTTGCAACTGGATGCTGAAGGTAAGGTCGGGCGTCTTAACGTTATCGTTAAGAATTGGAATGGTAAATGTCTGCGAAGTGACGCCCGGATCGAACGTTAATCCGCCGTATTGACCCGAATAATTCGTGCCGTCGACCGCCGTTCCGTTAGCCAACGTTTGCCAGCCGACAGTAACCGTCCTACCGCTGGCCGCCGAAAGTGTGGCAGTAAGAACCAAATTGGTAACGCCGCCGACGCCTGGTTCGGTCACCGTCGCCGTGGTCGGTATGGAAACGAAGGGCGCATTGTCGTCGTTGTAGATGTAGCATTCCGCCTGCCCCACATCGACCGTCGCACCCACGGGCGAGGACAAATCAACAAAAAACCAATTGTGCGGCTCATCAATCGTGTCGCCGATTACCGGGACCGAAATCGTTTCCTGCGTAGCACCCGCCGGGAAGGTCAAAGTGGCATTTTGCGAAATGTAATCCTTGCCCGCCGTTGCAGTTCCATCGACGGTGGTATAAGCCACGGTCACCGCCTGTGTGCGGGGCGAAGACAGCGTAACCACAAAATTGGCATTCGTTGTTCCCGAGTTGCCTTCCTGCATGGTGACGCCCTGGATTTGCAACACGGGCAGGGAGTTGAAATCGCGGATGAGGCACTGGGCCGAGGCCTGAGCTAAAGCAGCTTCCGACGGCGATGATAAATTCAGCGAGAACGTTAAATTCGGATCATTAATTCCATCGCCAATGACGGGCACAGTTACGGTTTGGCTCGTCACGCCTGGATTGAACGTGAGTACGCCGCTTTGCGCCGTATAGTTTTTGCCGGCAACCGCGGTGCCATCGGCGGTTGAATAAGCCACCGTGACGGTCTTCGCGCTAGAAAGCTCCAAATTCACCGTGAAGACGGCATTGGTTGTGTTGCCCGCTGCTCGCTCCGTGACTGCAATGTTGGCGACGGACATCGAGGGCAGCGTGGCGCCCACTCGAATGATGGCAGCCACCGAAGGCACATCGCCCTTCAAAATAAACAGCATGTAATAACCTGGCGGCGAACTGTTGGGCGTATACGGCGCGGCCACATTCAAGCCTCCGGCAACCGTGGCAAACGAGGCATCCACCGCATATTGATCCCAATTCTCAGCGTGGGTTGCCGTGCCCATCCGGATCCATTCCACTTTTGTGATGGAGGAGGCATCCGGCGTGCCGACGAAGAAATTGTCGCCGTACTCCACCGTTTGCGGAGCAGAGGTGATCGTTGGTCGCGGGCCTTCAAATAAATATGACGGGGAATAGACTTGCTCGGTGAGGTGATTATCGCCGCTGCCAGACAATATACGCCCATCAGGCAACAACAAGGCGGTGGAATGATACCAGCGAACGTCGGACTCACTGGACAATGTGGTGAAGGTTTCAGTCGCAGGATTCCAAATTTCCGCCGCGGTTACCGGGTCGCCGTCGTATTGGGCCGAGCCGGTGTTTCCTCCTGTAACTAAAACCTCGCCGTCGGGCAACAATGTCGCGTTGCAATTGCGGCGTGCAAAGGCCATGGGCGAGACTTCTTGCCACTGCGGATTCGGCTGGTTCAAATCGATAATTTCCGCCGAATTGGTTGCCGGCGAACCGCCGCCGACATACAGAATTTTTCCGGGCGCGTACATCACGGCTGATCCATAGTCTCGGTCCGGGTCGATGCGATTGGCTACCGGAATCAACGCCCCGGTGCCTGTGGTATCGATGTATTCCGACAGTTGCTGCGAACCGGCCACAAACACGTCGCCGTTGGGCGCAGAGAACGTGCGCGGATAAAGGGGCAACGATTGTTCCGCGGTCGTTAGGTCGATCCATTTGTTGGCGGTAACGTCATAAACCTGCGGCAACGGATCGTCATTGCCAGCCATGTTCGTAGCGCCGGAAAGAATCAATACATCGCCATTGGCAAGTGTCGTCGATGAGGGATACCACCGCCCCCCATTAATGTTGGGCAGTTGTTTCCAAGTATCTGTGAACGGATTGTAAATCGAAGAGAACGGCAAGCCGACCAAATTGTCGACGTGCCCACCGGTTACCAACACGCTGCCGTCGGCCAACAGCGACATGCCTGTGCAGAAGATGTTGTAGCCCGGGTTGTTGGGGATGGTAATTTGCCCGGTCGTCGGATCCCACAGCCGGATATTCATCAACCGATCCCAACCCATCACCTTTCCGGTCGGCAACATGATGGCGTTAATGAACTCGACCGGCCACTGTTGCAACGGTCCCCACTGCCCGACGACAGATGGATCTGCTTGTGACCCAGGAGCGGCATTCGACAATTGCGCAACTTGCGACGGGGGAGTCAGCTGGAGTTGCTGGAGCAGCGCGTTATCGTCGGTGAAGTGATCCAGCCAGTCGGTCGGATCGCCGTCATCGTGCATGCACAAACGCGGCTCAAACTTTTCAAAACGACGAACCCGCTTACGTGACGGACGGGAGGATTTTGCGCGCAGTCTCTTAGAATCCCAGCGGCGGAACCACATCTTGATGTCCCTTCAATGATGAAAAACTTGGTCGAGTGCCCGATTGCGCTCTTCTCTGACACTCAGTCTGCCTGTTCTCCGCCAACCGGCAGAATTATCTATACTTTTCAGTTTGCGCAGTCTATCAAATGATTTCGCGTTTGCAATAGGCGGAATTTTAGAAAAACGAATGGTAAATGCGGCCGTTTCTGCATGGCCGCGGCTGACCCCCCGATTCAGCATCATGCCTATCGCCGCTGAGCTCGAACGGCAGCCCAATATTTGGGTGAAAGCCAATCCCGAGTGTTGGCGGAGAGTTCGAATCTGCACGATGTGAATCGGCGAACACGAATGCCAGGAGCTGCCTATTTGCGGCAACTCGCACGGGTTATTTTTTTCCGGCAATCAGCTATCGTAAGAGACCGTGGGCAAAATGATTTTTGCCGCAAGCACAATCGGCAATTCGCACGTCCGCCGAAAGCTGTTCCGCCTGTTCCAACAGTTTCCGCCAAAGACTATCGCCTTGGTGATTCAAAAACTTCTACTGGCCGAATTTTCCGGCATCCACGGTTTTTTGGGCACGCGCGCGTCGATCATGCTCGACGTAGTGTTTTTGGCGATGTTTTTGGTGCTGCCCGTGATGGGCGTTAGCATCGGTCTGGCACGGTTTCGCAAGCAATATACCTGGCACAAGCGCATTCAACTGAGTTTGGCGACCATCCTTCTCGTGGCCGTAGCAGCATTCGAAATCGACATGCAATTCATCAGCGGTTGGCAAACTCGGGCCATGCCGTCGCCATATTGGCCCGTGGGCGTGAAAACGAGCCTATACATTCATTTGATTTTTTCGATCTCGACGTTCTTCTTATGGCTATACGTGGTCATTGGCGCGCTGCGCAACATTCCGCAGCCGCCCAGGCCCTCGGCCTACAGCGGCCGCCATATCTTCTGGGCCCGATTGGCGGCGATCGATTTGACCCTTACGGCCTTAACTGGCTGGGTCTTCTACTGGCTGGCATTTGCCGCTTAGCGTGCCGACGGCACAAAAGTTGCCGCAGAGTGGTCGTTCTAAAAGATCGCCCTATTAGACCTTCGGTTCGCATTTCAGATCGCATTTAATTGCTGGGGAGGTTGCTATGCAGCGTCGCACCGTATTGAAAGGCATCAGCATGGCCGCTGCCGGATCGGGCCCGCTGTTGGGCTTTTTTGAATCACTGACAGCTGCCGAAGCTGCCGCGGCGGAAGTGGCCTTCACCGAATCGACCGCTTCGGCCGTTGCCGCCATTGCTCAGCACCGTCCACCGGAAACTACTCGGGGCGATATGCGTTACCGCAAGCTCGGCCGCACGGGTGAGGAAGTTTCGCTCATCGGCGTGGGGGGATACCACATTGGCAGCGTGAAGGACGAAAGCGAGGCCACCAAAATCATTCGCACCGCCATCGATCGTGGCGTTAACTTTATGGACAACTGCTGGGATTACCACGATGGCGATAGCGAACGCCGGATGGGCAACGCCCTGAAAGACGGTTACCGCGAAAAAGTATTTTTAATGACCAAGTTCGACGGCCGCACCAAAAAAGCCGCGGCCCAGCAACTCGACGAAAGCTTGAAGCGATTGCAGACCGATCGCGTCGATTTGCTTCAATTCCACGAAAACATTCGCCTGGAAGATCCAGACCGTTTCTTTGCCGACGGCGGCGCGCGGGAAGCGCTCGAGGCAGCCAAGCAGGCGGGCAAAATTCGCTACATCGGGTTCACCGGTCACAAAGATCCGGCCGTGCACTTGCGCATGTTGGAAGTGGCTCAAGAGCACGACTTCCACTTCGATACCGCGCAAATGCCCATCAATGTGATGGACGCCCACTTTCGCAGTTTTCTGTTGCAGGTTGTGCCGCAGCTCATGGCACAGGAAATCGCTCTGCTGGGAATGAAGCCAATTGCCAGCGGCGAAATTATGCAAACAGGCACCGTTAGCGCCACCGAGTGTTTGCATTATGCCATGAGCATGCCCACTTCGGTCGTCATTACCGGCATTGACTCGATGAAAATTCTCGACCAAGCGCTCGACGCGGTGAAAACCTTTAAGCCGCTCGACGAAGCTGCGTTGCAAGCCTTGCTGGCCCGCACCGCCGACGTCGCCAAACACGGCCGCTACGAGCGCTTCAAAACCGACAATCCGTTCGACAGCACGGCGAAAAATCCGCAATGGCTGGGATGAACCGGCGCGACCAACGGTCGCGGCTTTATATTCACATCCCGCTGTGTTGCGGATGGAGGCGGCCGCCGGGAGTGGCGGCCACGCGGTTCACGGCATTCAAAAATGCCAATGCGCTGGCTTCCACACTGTCGGTCGAAACGCCGCGGCCCCGGTATACCTGGCCGTTGTGTTCAATTTCGACATTCACTTCTCCTTGGGCATCTTTGCCCACGGTCACGGAATGCACACGGAAATCGCGGCAGTTCAAAACCAGCCCGGTGATTTTTTCAATCGCCAGGAAAATGGCATCTACCGGGCCATCGCCGGCAGTCATTTCTTCCGTGAATTGCTGATCGCCGCGCTTTAGCACCAACTGCACGGCCGGCTTGCCCACGGTTCCACAGCTTATTTTGTACGATACCAGCGTCCACGTTTCCGGCACATCCAGAATTTGCTGCTCGCACAAAGCGGCAATATCGCCGTCGTAAATTTCCTTTTTCTTGTCGGCCAGTTGCTTGAACTCGTCGAACACCGTTTGCAGTTGCTCGCCGGTCAGGTGAAAACCGAGCGCCCGGGTCCGATCGGCCAGAGCTGCCCGGCCGCTATGCTTGCCCAGCACCAGATCGGTCTTCGAAAGGCCCACGTCCTCTGGCCGCATAATTTCATAGGTGCGCGGCTCTTTGAGCATGCCGTCCTGATGGATGCCCGCCTCGTGGGCAAAGGCGTTGCGCCCCACGATGGCCTTGTTCCGCTGCACCTGAATGCCGGTGATGTTGGAAACCAGCCGGCTGGTCGGAACCAACCGCTGCGTTTGAATGCGTGTGCCGGCGTGGTAATAATCTGCCCGCGTCCGCAGAGCCATCACAATTTCTTCCAGCGAGCAGTTGCCGGCCCGCTCGCCAATGCCATTGATGGTGCACTCCACTTGGCCGGCGCCGTTTTCCACACCGGCCAGACTGTTTGCCACAGCCAGCCCCAGGTCGTTGTGGCAATGCACGCTGATGACTGCCTTGTCGATGTTCGGCACACGCTCTTTCAGCGTACGGATAACCTGTCCGTAATGCGCCGGAGTGGCGTAACCTACCGTGTCGGGAATGTTCACCGTAGTGGCGCCGGCGGTAATCGCCGCTTCGACCACTTGGCACAGAAAATCAACCTCGGTCCGCGCTGCATCTTCCGGCGAAAACTCCACATTGTCGCAATAACTTGCGGCCCGCTTTACTCCGGCGACGGCGCGGCGAATGATTTCGTCCTTGTCCATCTTCAATTTGAATTCGCGATGAATGGCACTGGTGGCCAGAAACACGTGAATGCGGGCATCGGGCGCGCCTTTCAGTGCTTCCCAAGCCCGATCAATGTCGGCATCGTTGCACCGGGCCAGGCCGCAAATGGTGGCTCCGCGAATGTTCTCGGCGATTTGCCGCACGGCTTCGAAATCGCCGGGCGAAGCGATGGGAAAGCCCGCTTCGATAATGTCCACGCCCAAGTCAACCAGGGCCTGGGCAATTTCCATCTTTTCGTGAATGTTCATGCTGGCGCCGGGCGATTGCTCGCCATCGCGCAGCGTGGTATCGAAAATGCGAATGGGCCGGGGTGGCACCGAGCCGATTCCTATGGTGGCGGCGGGTTTGGCCGCCGATTCTGTAGACAGTGGTTTTGATCCTGAAACGGTCGTGGTGGATTGAGACATAATTCTTATGGATGGTTGGAATTGCAAAATCGAAAGAACACAACGCTTGATGCCCGGGCTCAAATCCCGGGCCGGCGCAATACCAACCAAGCCCTGCTGGGCTGGGTGCGATCGGAGATGCAAATGGGCCGCGGTGTAACCATTGATTTTTATTTCCGCTATCAAGCCGCGACCGTTGGTCGCGCCAGGATCAAATTCATCGTTTCCACTTCCGCGCGACCAGCGGTCGCGGCTTGATAAATCCAAAAAATCCAAAAAATCCAACAAAAAACCCCAAGGCTTCGAGAGGCCTTGGGGTTCTTATTATATCGTGTGAATGCACGAACCCTACGGCCTACTCCCGGTAAGCAACAACTCAGACAACAAGAATAAACCAAGTCCACGCATTGCATTAATCCCAGTAAAAAACGCTTGGCAGGCCAAAGTTCGGTCTACTGCTTTTCGGCCATCTCCTACCCAAACTTTAGATGAAGGTCAGCGCAGGGTCAAGCGATTTAACCGTTGGGTGTAATTTCCACGTTTGGCGACAGTCCGTCGTTGGCCGCGGTTCGCTTCGGCTTGTTGCCCTATTCAGTTAACCCTATGATTCGCCAGAGGTTGCATAGTTCCGGCTTCTCTCCTCCGCCATCACGCCATCGTTTCGATGTACAGTTTGCTCCCTATTTCGGCCGGCCAACTATTCGCGGAGCAAGCACCGCCGTCGGGCATACAGGCCCAGTGGTGGCACTGGGCTGCGTTTGGCGTATTTGTGGCCGTGATGTTGGCGCTCGATTTGGGAGTGTTTCATCGCCACTCTCGGGAACCTTCGCTCTCAGAAAGCGCCTTTTGGACCGTTATTTGGACAGCGCTAGCACTGGCATTCAACGGTTTGGTGTGGAATTGGGGAGGCTCGACCGCAGCCATTCAGTTTCTCACGGGTTATCTCGTCGAATGGTCGCTGTCGATGGACAACGTCTTTGTGTTTGCGGTCATTTTCACGTTTTTTAAAGTGCCGCTGCAGTATCAATACCGCGTGCTATTTTGGGGAATTCTGGGCGCGATTTTCATGCGTCTGGCGTTCGTCCTGGTCGGCGCCACTTTACTTACCTACTTCGAGTGGATGCTGGTTGTATTTGGTGTGCTGCTGGTATATACGGGCGCGCGACTGGCCTTCAAAAATGAGGAGGCTCATCCAGAAAATAATTGGCTAATGCGGCTGGCCCGGCGGTATTTGCCCGTCGCTGCCGGTTCGCACGGCAAGCATTTTTTCGTGCAAGAAAATGGACGCCGTTGCATCACCCCGTTGTTTTTGGTGCTGCTGGTGGTGGAAAGCACCGATGTGTTATTCGCCATCGACAGCGTGCCGGCCATCTTCGGCGTAACGCGCGATCCGTTTATCGTGTTCACCTCCAACATTTTTGCCATCCTGGGACTGCGAGCGCTGTACTTTTTGCTGGCTGGCGTAATGGGTTTGTTCCGGTACCTCCATTACGGGCTGGCCGCCGTGCTAATTTTTGTAGGCTGTAAGATGATTGCCGAGTATTTCTTTGAACTACACTTGTTCAAAGATTATCCTTGGGTTTCGTTGGTCATTATCGTGGCACTATTGGGAATCGCAATTTTGGCCTCCCTAGCCGCCGGACCGCCGGAAACAGAAAATGACCAATAACCAAGCCGCAATGACCAATGGGCAGTCCTTCTCAGATTGGTCATTGGTGCTTGGATATTGGTCATTCATTCGTCATTTGAAGTTATTACCTTACCCCATCTCATAACTTAATTCCGAATCCCATGTATCACTTTCTGCACAAGCATCGTCATTGGTTTTTCGCGCTGGTCGTGTTGGCGGTCGCGGCCTTGGTTTGGTTCCAACTGAAGGGGGACCCGGGCGGGCCTATTCCCAATGTTCCCGCTAATCGTCCGGCACAGCCGACTCCAGCTGCCGCACAATGAGTGTAATCTGGACACCAGGCTCTGCTTTCCGTGCCGCACTGCCCCGTGAATGCTGATATTCTGCTTGACTTCTGCTTGACTTTTCCATCGTTTCGGGGTGGAATTGATCTAGGGTAGCTTGCGGGCCATGCCAGGAACTTTTCGGCCATTCAACAGGGGCTTGTGGTCCGCCGGATTGGAGAAGCAATGCAAACTTGCCCCCCGAACGCCTCTTGCGATCGTCTTGTGCGCCGACGTCGGGCGGCCTGTGCAGCGGGCCTCACCCTGGTCGAAATGCTGATTTCGCTGGTGTGCGTTGTCTTGCTGATGTTCGCCTACACGCAATTATTCAGCGATGTTGGCGGCCGCATTGGTGATGCCCGATCGATGATCGAGCTGACCAACCGCATGCAAGCCACCGCCCAGCGGTTACGCAGCGACTTGGCAGGCCACACCTGCAACATGCTTCCCTGGCAAGATCCAGCCGCCGGAGACGGATATTTTGAAATTATCGAAGGCCCCTTAAGCGATCAAAACTCCGGCCTCGCAAATTATTCAGGCTCGTCAACCTACATGCTGACAGATCGGTCGGTCACGCCGAACACAACCTACCCCATGGGCGATACCGACGACGTGCTCATGTTTACCGTCCGCAGCAAGGATGGACCGTTTACCGGCTTGTACAATGGCAACACGGTGCAGTCGCAGGTTGCCGAAGTGGTTTGGTTTTTGCGGCCGACGCTGATGTCCGATGGCCAAACCATCGCCAACCCTCCGACCTTTACGTTATATCGCCGCGTGTTCCTGGTGATGCCTACCTATCAAGGCAATGCGACTTCTATTTCGCCAACGACCAATGGCACGCTCCTCATCCCAGCATTAGACTTCTACACCAACAACGATATTTCCGCACATTACGATCTGGCGCAAGGCAAATTTGTGGCCAACACGTTGTCCGACCTGACCAATCGTGAATGCCGCTATGGCCATGCATTCATCAATAATGCGGTGTTGTCGAACGGCTTTCCACACCGCGTTTGCCCGTGGTATTTAGTTCCCTTCGGCGGTTCTTTATCGAACGGAAATTACAGCGTCGACACAAGTAAGTCGCGTTACGGCCAGGACGTGGTACTCACGAATGTCGTCTCGTTTGATGTGCAAATGTGGGACCCCACCGCGCCGGTGTATGTGCAAGGCAGTTCGGCCAATCAAGTGAGCGTCGCTCCAAGCGATCCTGGGTTCCCCTATCTCCCGGGCACCCCCGTGGGAGCTCGAGTGCCCGACAGCATTGGCTCGTTTGTCGATTTGAATTGGCACGGAGACGCCTGGGATGGCAGCGCGGTTTCGGCGCCCTGGAACACAGTGGCCAATACCAATTTGACGATGAGCCCGTTCTATTCGACCGGCCATCCTAAATCGCAACTTGTGGCCACCACGAGTACTCCCACCGATTTCACCAAGACTTGGATGTTTGATACTTCACCCAACCCAACCTCGCCCCAAACCTCGCCGCCAGATTATCAAGGCAACGGCTACACTCCTGCCACATTTGATGTTTGGACCACTCATTACGAACACGATGGGCTAGATCAGGATAAATTGCTGCCGCCACCCCTCACCGACAACACGAATGGTCCCGATCAGGCCCTCTCTGGCTTCCAAGATTTTGCAAACAATACGGAAACCTCGCCCCCTTATCCGGTGCCGCTGCGGGGCGTGAAAATCACCATCCGTTGCTACGAGCCCGACAGCCGGCAAACGCACGAAATGAGCATCGTCGAATCGTTTGTGCCAGAGTAGTACGCGGTATGCTGTAGGCAGCCGGCAGTTACAGCAGTACATTGCGATTGTTTGCTCACCGCTTACCGCATACTGCCTTCCGCCCACCGTTCCATGATTCCTCATCCCATCCGTCTGCAGCATCCATGGGATGAGCTTCCTGGGCCAACGCCAGATCGCGTCCTCTTTCGCCGCCGGTTTAATTCCCCAGCGGCATTGGACACCTGGGAGCGGGTTTCGCTGGAGATCGATCGGGCAATTTTTTCAGGCGAAGCTTCGCTCAATGGCACGCGGTTAGCCCCGCTGACCGCAGGGCAATTCTTCAGTGCAGAAGTTACCTCGCTGCTTAAGCCGGCCAATGAGTTACTGGTGGAAGTTGACAAGCATTCTCAACTTCCACAGCCCCCGGCCTCGGCTTCGGTTTATGTTGTCGACCCCCATCAACCGCTGGGCAGTCCGATTGGCGACGTGCGTTTGGTCATCCGGACAATCCATCCGAGCGACAATGCATAAAGTTCTCGCGCAGAGACACGGAGATTGCAGAGGAGAGAAAGTGCTCGAAACAATATATCCTCTGCATTCTCTGCGTCTCTGCGCGAGTTATCCCGACCCTCAAAACTCATCTCCTTCTCGTGATTTTTTTCACAGTCTTATCTGAGAATCACCTCTCTCGCAAAAACTTGCCCAATCAAAAAATTTCACTTTGACTATCCACCCCTTTTGCCGGTATGCTTGTGATGGGAGCGAGGGCGGCAGCAGAATTTTGGCTGCGCTACAGAGAAGGGGCTGGCAATCTTGGTCAGCATCTCTTACCTGGGTCACCGAAAGCGAGGACTTGCTATGTCGCTTGCGCAAATTCTACAAGACAAAGGCTCGCAGGTATTCAGCATTTCGCCGCAGGCCACGCTGGAAGATGTCGTGCAAACGCTGGTAAAGAACAATTGCGGCTCACTGGTGGTGTGTGAAGAAAACGATTGCACCCACATGCTCGGAATTATCACAGAGCGCGATATTCTCAAAGCCTGTGCCGCGCGCAAAGTTCCCCTGGAACGCTACCGTGTTTCCGACGTCATGACTTCCGATTTAGCCACGTGCTCCCCCAACGACAGCGTGCAAGACGCCATGGGCATGATGACCGATCGGCGCATTCGCCACTTGCCGGTCATCAACGATGACGGCACACTCGTGGGCATTGTTTCCATCGGCGACCTGGTGAAGTACCAGCACAATCAACTGACGATGGAAAACCATTACCTGAAGAGTTACATCCAAGGGTAAGAGTGCGATCCGGGCGGGAACTCCGAACAGCGCACCGACCAGGTACTTCGGTCGGGTGCCCCTTGGCATTCGTGGCTTCCCGGTGGAAATTTGCTTATCACTGGCTGGTCAGCACTCGCAATTCCTTGGGGAGCGCAAAAAACACTTGCTCTTCGCGCAAAGTGCGCTGCTCGACCGTCGCGCCGAAGTGCCGCTTCAGCAGCTCGATGCATTGTTGCACCACACTTTCCGGGGCGCTGGCGCCGGCGGTCAACAACACAACGTCGGTCGGCTGGAACCAGGCCAGGTCGATATCCGGCGGCCCGTCAATCAAATACGCAGGCGCGCCGGTCTCGGAAGCCAGCTCCGCCAACCGCAGACTGTTGGAACTATTTTGGCTCCCCACGACCAGCACTAAGGTCGCCTCCGAGGAGATTTGCCGCACCGCTTCCTGCCGATTTTGCGTGGCGTAGCAAATATCTTCCTTCGGCGGGCCAATGATGCTGGGAAATTTTTCCTTCAATCGCTTGATAATGCGGTTGGCATCGTCGACCGAAAGCGTCGTCTGCGTCAGATACGCCAGCTTCGCTCGAGAGGGAACTTCCAACTGGTCGACTTCCGCCTCGCTGCCGACCAAATAAAACGAATCGGGCGCTTCCCCCATGGTGCCAATTACTTCATCGTGGCCTGCGTGCCCCACCAGAATAATTTGGTATCCCAGCTTGGCATAGCGCACCGCTTCCAAATGCACTTTGGTCACCAGCGGACAAGTGGCGTCGATCGTGTTCAGCCGCCGCTCTTGGGCCACACGCCGCACTTCCGGAGATACCCCGTGGGCCGAAAACAGCAAATTCGCCCCCTCGGGCACCGCGTGCAAATCGTCAACAAACACGGCCCCCTCGGCACGAAACCGATCGACAACGTGCTTGTTGTGAACAATCTCGTGATAAACGTACACCGGCGGACCGAAGAGATTCAGCGATTGTTCCAACGTGTCGATCGCCATGTTTACGCCGGCACAAAACCCGCGCGGACTGGCCAGAATGATTTTCATGCAGCGTAACATCCTTGGGCTCGAACCACGATGCTTGAAACTCCACTATGCGTTATCATAATGTGCTGCCCGATTCGCGGATAGGCAGTTTCGGCCACTCGCTAGCATCAGCTCATGCCTCAAACTTCGCTGCCCAACGAACTTGCGCTGTACGGTCCCACGTCCGCTGCGCGCCGCATTCCTGCGCTTGCGGAAGCGCAAGCCTACTGCCGCCGCTTGGCTCGCAAGCATTACGAAAACTTCACCGTGGCCAGTTGGCTGTTGCCGGCGGTGTTGCGGCAGCACTTCTGCAATATTTATGCTTACTGCCGCTGGTCGGACGATTTAGCCGACGAAGCCGGCAACCGCGCGTACAGCTTGGAACTGCTGGAGTGGTGGCAGTCGCAGCTTGACGATTGCTACCGCGGCGTGGCCAGCCATCCGGTGTTTGTGGCGCTGGTCGACACCATCCGCCAGTTTCAAATTCCCAGCGAACCGTTCAGCAATTTGCTCGTGGCCTTTCGCCAAGATCAAACCTGCGCCCGATACGAAACGTTTGACGATTTGCTCGGTTATTGCCGCAACTCCGCCAATCCGGTTGGCCGGCTGGTGCTGTATTTAGGCCGCTGCCACGACGAGCAGCGCGGCCTGCTGGCCGATAGTATTTGCACCGGCTTGCAATTGGCCAATTTTTGGCAAGATGTGGCTCGCGATTATTCCATCGGCCGCATTTATTTGCCGCAAGAAAGTTGCCGCCAGGCCGGTTACACGCCGGAAATGTTTGCCCGCGGCGAATTCAATCCGCCGTTTCGCGAATTGCTCCGCGGCGAAGTGGCTCGGGCCGAAGGATTTTTCGACGCGGGGGAGCCACTGGTAAGTTTGACGCCGCCCGGGCTACGAATTGACATCCAATTGTTCATCGACGGCGGCCGCGCTATTTTGCAAGCAATCCGCAAGCTCGATTACGACGTCTGGCAACGGCGGCCGGTCGTAGGCAAATGGAGGAAACTCGCGCTGCT
This sequence comes from Pirellulales bacterium, assembly GCA_035656635.1. Classification (NCBI taxonomy): domain Bacteria; kingdom Pseudomonadati; phylum Planctomycetota; class Planctomycetia; order Pirellulales; species Pirellulales bacterium. Next base: position 59,794 of record DASRSD010000183.1, on the reverse strand, counting down.
TTTTCATGCCTGGCGGCAGCAGCGGCGAGCTACATTTCCCTCCTCGCTGGAGGCGCGGCCGTGAACTCCCTTTCCGCCAGCTATGCCCTCTGCCAGCGACTGGCCCGACGATCGGCCTCGAACTTTTACTTTTCGTTTTTGCTGTTGCCGCGCGAAAAGCGCCGGGCCATGTGCGTGCTGTATGCGTATTTGCGCCACATCGATGACCTGGCCGATGACGACCGCCGCGATGTTGCCGCTCGCCAGGCTGCACTTTCCGAATTGCGCGCTCAGCTTGAGCAACCGGGGCGCGATCATTCCCTCCATCCCATGGTGCCGGCATTGCTCGACACCGCCGCCATTTATCGCATCCCTAAAGAATACCTGACCGCGGCCATCGACGGGGTAGAAATGGATTTGGCCGACAGCCGCTACGAAACTTTCGCCGAGCTGGAACGATATTGCTACTGTGTGGCGTCGGTCGTCGGCTTGGCCTGCATTCACATTTGGGGCTTTCGCGGCTCGGAAGCCTTGGAGCCGGCGCGCCGCTGCGGCGTGGCGTTCCAACTCACCAATATTCTGCGCGACCTCAAGGAAGACGCCCAGCGCGGCCGCACTTATTTGCCGCAAGAAGATTTGCGCCGCTTCGGTTGCACCGCGGAGCAATTGCAGCGCGGCGAAGCCGATGCACGCTTTCTCGAACTCATGCAGTTTGAAATCAGCCGGGCCGAACAGTTCTATACCTCCGCCGCCGAGCTGGAGCCTTGGTTGCAACGAGACGGTCGGCGTGTATTTCGCGCCATGACGGTCACCTACCATGCGGTGTTGATGAAAATCAAACGTGCTCCGGACGCCGTGTTTCGCCGCCGTATTCGATTGAGCCCCTGGGAGAAAGCGCGCATCGCAGCCGGCGCACTGTTGGCGCGACCTCGGCTGCCGCTCGCCGCTTCGAAATGGGAAGCCCTATCGTCATGAGCGGCACGCAGGCACAGCCGGAACACTTGCCCGCAGGAAGCATAACCGCCCCCCGCATCGTCATTATTGGCGGCGGATTGGCAGGCTTGGCCGCCGCCGTGGCATTGGCGGACCGCAACTTCCACATCACCTTGCTGGAAGCGCGGCGGCAACTGGGTGGGCGAGCGGGTTCCTTTCGCGATCCGGCCAGCGACGCCTGGGTCGATCACTGCCAGCATGTCAGCTTGGGCTGCTGCACCAACCTGGCTGATTTCTGTCGACGGACAGGCCTGGCCGAATGGCTCCGCCGCGACCAGACGCTTTATTTTTTTGGCCCGGACGGCCGCCGCTGCGATGTTTCACCTAGCCGCTGGCTGCCGGCGCCGTTGCACTTGTTGCCGTCGCTGTTGCAATTGAAATATCTCAGCCTGCGCGAACGGCTCGACATTGTTTCCGCACTTAGGACGTTGGCGCGCACCCCGGCACACGCTGATCCGGCCAAACTCACCATGGGCCAATGGCTGCGGACCGCCGGTCAAACCGAGCGCGCCATCGAGCTATTTTGGACGCCGGTCATTGTGAGTGCCCTGAGCGAAACCGTCGACCGCGCCGCCGTTCCGCCCGTGCGTAAAGTATTCGTTGATACCTTCCTGGCCGCGCGCGGCGCGTGTGAATTGCAAGTGCCTTCGATTCCGCTGGGCGAATTCTACGGCCAGCGACTGGAGCAATGGCTGCGGCAACACCAAATTGAGTTGCGGACAGAGTGCCCGGCAAAACAGCTGATCGGTAACGCCCAAGGCGTCTCGGAAGTAATCCTCGCCGACGGACAGCGTTTGCCCACAGAAATTGTCGTGTTGGCGGCGCCCTGGCGGCGCGTCGACGAATTGCTCAGCGATCCATTGCGCGCGGCGCTTCCACAACTACAACAACTGGCCCAGCTCGAATCGGCCCCCATTACCGCGGTTCATTTATGGTTCGATCGAGCGATCACCCATTTACCCCATGCCGTATTGCCCGGACGCCTTAGTCAATGGATTTTTAATCACGGCGTGCAGGCCGCTGCAGCTAGCTCAGCCACCCCGCCGGGTCATTATTACCAAATTGTCATCAGTGCCTCGCGGGAGTTGGCGGCACAATCGCGCGAGGCAATCATTGCCCAAGTGCAACAGGATTTGGTAAGCATTTGGCCGGCCGCCGCGAAAGCAAAGCGATTGCAAGCGCGGTTGATCACACAGCAGCATGCCGTGTTTGCGCCGCTGGTTGGCAGCGATCAATTAAGACCTCCCCAACAAACGCCGGTGCCGAATTTATTTTTAGCCGGCGATTGGACCGCCACCGACTGGCCCGCCACAATGGAAGGGGCCGTCCGCAGCGGGTACCTGGCCGCCGAAAGCGTTCTGGCCCGCTTGGGACAACACGAAAAAATTCTCGCCCCCGATTTACCCCGGCCGTGGCTGGCGCGCTGGCTGGTTGGAAGCTAATTCGCAATCTGCTCATGTGCTGCCCAGCTGCTCGATCACGCCTTCCAAGAAATTGGCAAGTTTCAATGAGCAAGCCAGCGCCGTTTCACGGAAGCGCCACAAATCTTTCACCGTCGATGGCCGGCGAATGATCGAGCCCGCCGTGGCCCCAATTCGTCGAGCCCACGTTTTGCGGGTAACCAATCGCTCGATGTCGGCCGGCAATTCCTCATCCACCGGGTCGCTGATTACGCGCACTGCCAAAAAGCGTTGCTTCTCGCGGCGGCATTCTTCGGCCAAGGCCAGTGTTTCCATATCGACAGCCAGTGCCCCCTGCTGCTGGCCCAGCGCAAGTTTTTCCGCCGCTTTGAACACCACCCGGTCAATCGTCATTAGCGGCCCCACGTGCAATCCGGGCGTGGCGGCTTTCTGCTGCGGCGAAATATCAAAATCAATTGCCAACCGCCGGCCATCTTCGCCCAAAATGCAATCGGGCATAATGATGTCGCCGCGCTTCACGCTCGGATGCAATCCGCCAGCCAAGCCTGCGGAAATCAGCCAGCGCGGCTTGTGACCAACAATGAGCGCCGCCGCCGCCATAGCGGCATTCTTTTGCCCCACGCCGGAATGCACAATCACCACGCCGCGGCCTTTCAGGCCTCCTTGCCAAGCGGTGAAATGGCTGCCCCGCACGGCAATTTTTCCCGCCAGCTTGTCTTCCAGCGCGCCCGCCTCCAAAGCCAGGGCAAACACCACGCCCACATGGCACGGCGGCAAGTTGGCGTCCGGAAGATCGCTTGCCAGGGAGTGATATGACATGAATTGGCAATTGAAATTTGAAGGGCCTCTGCTTGCAAGGTAACTCCTTGCTTACAAAGCGGCACGCTTACAAGATACTGGCCGGGCCCGCCTGCCGAAAGACATTCGGCTTTTGCAAGTGTTCAGGCCGCTTTATCCAACCGCTGCGGGCTGTCGCCGTTTGACTGTTTGGCGGCTAGCAGTGCTTTCTCGCCGCCATCGCTGCTGGCCACGATCATGCCGGGAACAAAGTGCGGCTTGGGGGGCACAAGGCGCGCATGTCGATCCGCTTCCGCGAGAATCATTTCGGCGGCCGTTTGCGAAGCGCCGCCATGACCAACCTTCGCTTTCAGCTCCGCCAATTGAGCAATCAGGCCGTCGCGTTGGTCATCGCTGGCCAGCCATTGAATTAAATGCGACGCAATTTGCAGCGATTTGTCTTCGCTGGTCAAATACTCGGGAAACAGCACGCGGTGGGCATCCGGATCGCTGGGGCTGTACGGCGTGGTATCGGCCGGAAACAATTCCTTGGCCGTCAACAAATTCACCAGCGTAATGTATTTCACGCGCCGAAAACACTGTTGCACTCGATACGCCAACGGACTAATCCAATACAAAATGACCGTGGGCTTTTTGTGATACAAAAGTTCCAGCGAAACCGAGCCGCTGCACGCCATGCAGCATTCTGCCAACTGCATCAGCTCTGGAGTTTTGCGCACGTATACTTCGACTGGCAATTTGGTTTGGGCGATCAACTGCTGGGCAATTTGTGCCTGCTGCGGCTTAAATGCGGCCACCGCAAAGCGCACCTTGGGAAACCGCACCTGCACCAGCGCCGCCGCTTTCAAAAACCATTTCAAGTTGTGCTGCACTTCCTGCGTGCGCGAGCCAGGCAAAATGGTAATCAACCGGCCCGACTTCTGCCGCATGGTTTCCAGAAATTGTTCGTCGAGTTGCTGCCGCCGTACCTCGTCAAAAAACGGATGCCCCACAAAGGTCGCTCGGCAACCTTGCTCGCGAAACCACTTTTCTTCAAACGGCAATGTACACAGCACGTGATCAACATACCGCCGTATTTTTTTAATCCGCCAGCTCCCCCACGACCAAATTTGCGGCGGGCAATAATACAACACCGGAATCCCGTGCGCCTTGGCCCGCCAGGCAATCCACCAATTGAAGCCGGGGTAATCGATCAGTACCACGGCATCGGGACGCTGGTGGCGAAAGTAGCGATCGGCCCGGCTGGCCAAATGCAAAAATTTGTGCAAGTTCAACAGCACGCGCAAAAACCACATCACGGCCAAAGCGGTTAAATCAACGTGCAACTGGCAACCGGCGGCGGCCATTTCCGGGCCGCCATAGCCGACACACTGAATATCCGGACGCAATTGGCGCAGCTTGCGAATGACGTTCGCTCCGTGCACGTCGCCGCTGGGTTCCCCGGCCGAAAAGAAAATTTTCATGCGCTTTTCACCGCCGGCGAGGAGTGAACGGAGCGGGCCATAACCTCGCTGGCCGAATTCATGCCCAACGCGGGCCGGTCTGTCCCGACCGAGCCAGGCTGCATTTCGTCGCCCGTGCTCACAACGCGCAACTCTGGCCGGGCGGCAGCACCGCCGACCGTCAATTCGCGGACGGTCGCGTTTCGCCATCGGCGGCAATGCCACCACACCGCCAATAAATCGCCCAGATGGGCCTGCGTCTCTTGGAGCGGAAGCGCACGCTGCTGCTGTTCGACGTACATTTCGCAAATGCGAAAGCCTCGTTGCCGCACGAGCGCCGGCAAATATCTCGCTGTGCCGGCGGTCAGCACCAACTCGCCAAACACTTCCCGCCGCGCGGCCCAAAACAGGCAGTCGGGATCGTGCCCATCCAAGCCCAATAGCGCCCACCGCGGAATACGGCTGATGCGATGCCACAGTTTGGCCGCGCCAAATTTCCGACGCCGGCCCGCCACAAAATCTCCGCGCCGCAGCCAACTCAACAGGACCGGAATTTGATCGGGCGGGTATCCCAAGCCTGGTTCCAAGGCAATCAACACCTCACCCCGGGCCGCGCGAATGCCGGCGTCCAGGGCCACACTCAGTCCGCAAAACGGTTCCACGCATAGCAGCCGCAGCGAACGATATTCCGTCAGCAATTTTTCCAGTAAGCGCAGCATGGGGCCGGCAGAACCATCGTCCACCACAATCATTTCGTAGGTCTGGCCCAACTGATCGAGCACCGCCGCCAGCGCCGGCAACTGCCGGCGCACTTCGTCCGCTCGATCATGCTGCGGAATGATGACAGAATATCGAACCATCGTCGCTTCCTTGCGACCCAAAGCGCCACGGCATCTCCAACCACAGAGACGCGGAGGCGCAGAGAAAAACTAATCGCGGGACACTTTCACGCCAAGCAAAGAATCCAACTAAAAACAGTCGCAGAGTATCTCAAAACCGCCAAATTTGGCATAGGGCACTTCATGCTAGCATCTGTCGCTTCTCGCACTGCATCATAAGATTTAATCGCTCTTTATGCCCGCCAGTAGCTGTCGAATTGCCGGCAGCAAACTTTCGGGCACGCTAATTACAGTCTGACCTGTTTGCTCACCGATAGCGGCTTCGTCGTCTGCAACCTGTTCCTCTTCGGTCAGCGATTCGTAATGAGCTATCAAGCGCTTGACCCTATCTTCGTCCCAACCCCGTGGAAATCGTTGTTCGCTCATTGTTTTCCCTTCCGACGGAATCTCCGTCGATATGCATACACTGGTTTGCCCTGCAGTTCGTATGCGGTCACCACAAACACGCTGTCGGCATCCGGGTCAGGCACATAAATCACATGCAAATATCGACCGGCTGCGGTTTGACCCAGTGCATGCCGAGAGTCATCACGACCCGGCCGATCTTCTCCAGGATGTCGCAATACATATTCTACTTCTGCTTCTGAAATTCCGTGGCCATAAATGTGCGGCTCTCCCGTCTCTGCATCAGAAAAATAACGAACGTCCATGCGTTTATCCATCATGTTCAACAACTGCAAAGCCTAATATAAAATGTACCTTGCCCTGCCAAGAATTGAAATCTATTGCATTCGGCGGAATTCGGCCCGATGCACGGCTTCGCCGTGCAAGCGCATGCGGCGTTCGAAGTGGGTGTGGAAATCCAAGTCGTGCTGGGCAGCCCGTTCGGCTACTGAAATGGGCCCTTGCCATTGGGTGGCGGCCGCGATCAATTCCAACGTGGCTTGAAAATACTCTTCCACGTCGGTCCAAAAATGGAGCCTGCCGCCGGGTTGCAGCACACGCTGAATTTCGCGCAAAAACGGCGCGCTCATCACGCGCCGCTTTTGATGACGCTTTTTCCACCAGGGATCGGGAAAATACACGTGCACCGCCGCCGCGCACTCCGCGGGCAGAAATTCCGCGAACACGCGCCGGGCATCGCCGTGAATCATCCGCGCATTGGCCAGTCCCCGCTGGGCCAGTCGCCCCGCCGAAAACCGCGCGTACCTGGCGGCGATTTCCATTCCCAAAAAATCGTGATCGGCCCACTGCGTTGCCGCCGCAGATAAAAACAGTCCCTTGCCGCTCCCTACTTCCACCTCCAAAGGCGCCCTGCGCCCGAACAGGCGCACAGCATCCCACGGTCGCGGCAGTTGCTCCGGCGTAAGCAAATGCTCTGAAAGATTTAACGCCGGATCGATTTTCTTAAGCGAACGACGAGACATGAAAATAAAAATAGCGAATGTCAGTTCCGAATGGCTAACGCCCGATTGGCGTTGACCCAGCACCCATTTACCGCCATCCCTCGGGCCAATGCCGGTCAGCGGTTTGTGGCGGAGCTGGCCGGGGAGGCGAGGCGAAGCCGTGCTGGCGATTCCACTGCTCGTCGGCGTCCAAAATTTCGGCTGGCTCTGCCGGCGCAATCAGCGAAAACAGCGGCATGGTGGCCGCGCCGAAAATAAATCCGCCCACATGGGCCCACCAGGCCACGCCGCCGTTGATTTGGCCGCCCAGCGCTCCCAGGCCGCTGAATAGCTGCGCGCCAAACCAGAACACCAGGAACATGTAGGCCGGCAGCTCAATCACGGTAACAAACATCAGCAAGAACACCAGCGATTTGATTTTCGCATGCGGAAAAGTAACCACAAAGGCGCCCAGCACGGCGGCAATGGCCCCGCTGGCGCCGACGATGGGCGTGGCGCTGGCAGGATCCATCGCCCAATGCACGGCCGTGGCCGCTAATCCGCCGAGCAAATAAAACACGGCGTACAGTAAATGCCCAAGCTTATCTTCAATGTTGTTTCCGAAGATCAGCAAGTACCACATGTTGCCGATCAAATGCCACCAGCCGCCGTGCAAAAACATGCAGGTGAAGGCCGACAACACAATTTGCCGCGCGTCGGCAGGCAACCGCATGACGACCGGCAGCACAATGACAAACGGCCCCTGCACTTGCTGCTGCTGGCCAACTTGCACTTCGACAATTTTGTGCGGATCGGAAAGCTGCGCAATGCGGGCCGGCACGAAGCCCCATTGGGCGGTGATGGATTCCTGCTGAGCCGGCGACAAGCTTTGAAACCACAACAGCGAAACCACATTCAGCGCCACGATGATGAACGTGACGACTTCCCAGCGCTTGGTTGGAACGGTGTCGGCAAAGGGAAACATGCAGTGGCTGCAGCGAAGATCAATTTACGAACAACACACACCGCCGCTCCATTTTATACCGGCAACTGCAGAAAGATTGCGATTTTTTTCGCTGGTTCTGAAGGCAGGCGGCGCCATTACGAGGGCGCACTGAAGCCCAGGGCTGCCAAATCGAGCGGCAGCGGAATGCCTTTGAGCCGGCCCTCCACCACCATGGCGTCCTTCACAAACCCTTGAAAGCGGCAAACAATCATGGCGCCGCGGCGAACTTTCAGCAGTTGCACGATCATCACCAGCCGATCGCCCGGCACCACGCCGCCACGGAATTTGACATCTTCCAGCCCGCCAAAGCCCACCACTTTGGCGCCGAGCAAATCGTACTTCTGCACGAAGTAACTGGACAATTGCGCGGCCACTTCGCAAATGATTACGCCCGGCATGAGCGGCGCATTGGGCATATGCCCCCGCACCCAAAACTCGTTGAGCGTAACATCTTTGTAGCCCACGCAAATTTGCCGCTGCGTATCGCAGTGGCAGATGGCGGAGAGTTGCTCCATTTCGAACCGTTGCAAATTATAACGGCGAATTTCGTCCAAATCGGCCACGACTTGATGAGTGTCGAATTCGGCGGGATCGAGGATCAACTCTTTGCCAGACACGCAGCAACTCCCTGTGGGAAGTGACGACTGCCGATGCTCGAATGGCGAATCAAGCTCCCAATTCCAAATTCGAATGACGAGCCCATTCGTACCGGCGCCACGCATCGAAAGTCGAGCTTAGAAATTCCTTCGCCGTCCGCCCGTTAGGTCCGAATGTGCTTCCGTTTCATCCGCCGGGCCTTGCTATTGGCGGGCCGGGCCCCGTGGTTGGCTTTCTTCAAATTTCGATGTGGCTTAGCCATGCGTCGCTTGCTCCTAATAGATTCATTTGGGAACCGGGCACAAAACGCAGCCCGACGCCTCCAAATTACCATCTTCCCCACGCCGTGTGAAGCGGACGAAACCACCGCGCGCCGGCGGTATTGCCACCCTGCGCGCCTGCATGCTGCGCGGCGCAGTAAAAACCCCCGACTGCCGTCGGGGGTTGGAAAACTTTAACGTTTGCGAGAACTTGCCGCCGCCCTCAGCTACAACGTTCGTCGGTTTGGCAAAAAGGCGTTATCCAAATGCTACTGCCCGAGCGAAATGGTGCGGTGGCCGCTGGTGGTTACGCGATCGGCCGCCGCCAGCTTTTTGCCCAACTGCAAATAATCCAGCGTGATGTTTAACACTTCATTGAAGTAAAAGTCTCGCTTCACCACCGGGCGGTTCGGATCGTCGAGCTGCTCGAATTGCTTTTCCTCTTCCTGCTCGGTATTGAGCTCGGCTCGCTCGGTGAGGAATTTGTCCTGGTTCAGCGGCACCGTTTTGCGGTCCTTCTGCTCGACATAGTGCCCGATTTTCTTATCGAGCTTTTGGAAATCTTCCGAATCGGCAGTTCGCTTGGCGGAGCGATTTTTCAATTCGTCGACCAAAATTTTATCGACCATGTTGACCTTGGTGTACTCGGCCGGGTCGATATGGTCGAACTTGAGCGCGTAATCCAAATCGGATTCGCCTACGTCAAAGTGCGTAGTCAAGGACGGCAGCTCAATATCGGAAACGACTCCCCGATTTTGCGTGCTATCGCCATCGGGACGATAAAACTGCTGTATGGTAACTTTCAAAGCGCCCAATTGCGGCGCGTTGGGCATGTTCCCGAAGAACGGACCGCTCACATCGAGCAGGCTTTGTACCGTGCCTTTGCCATGCGAGGTTTTGTCTCCCACGATAATGCCCCGGCCGTAATCCTGAATGGCGCCGGCAAAAATTTCGCTGGCGCTGGCGCTGAACTTGCTTTGCAACACCACCAGCGGGCCGGCCCAGGCCACGCCCTTGTCGTTATCGTCATAATGCTGCACGCGGCCGTTGGAGTCTTTCACCTGCACGACGGGCCCTTCGTCGATGAACAGCCCCGTCAGGCTCACGGCTTCCACCAAGGAGCCGCCGCCGTTGCGGCGCAGGTCTAACACCACCGCATCCACACCCTTGGAATTGAAGTCTTCCAAAATTTTCTGCGTGTCGCGGGTGGTGCTGCGATAATCGCTTAATCCCAACTTCGCCCCCTTCATATCCATGTAGAAGCTGGGCAAATCGATGACGCCAATCTTGTACGGTTGCCCGTTGGGTTTGTGGGCATCGCTTTCGATAATGGTCGATTTGACCATTTCCTCGGTGGTCATTTTCGGCTGATCGGCCTTGGCCGGCTCGGTGTGGAAAATTTCCGCCCGAGCTTCTTCATCTTTCAGTTCGATGCTGGCCCGGGTGATGTCAATGATGTGCGGATCGCCGCCGGTGGCCGCTTGCACTTGCAGGCGAACCATGGTGCCGGCCTTGCCGCGAATTAAATCGACCACGTCGTTCAAGCTCATGTCGGCCACGTCCACCAGCGCCCCATCGACGCCCTGGCCCACGGCCAGCACGCGATCTTCAGGCTTCAAGCGGTTGTCTTTTTCCGCCGGGCCGCCGGGAATTAGCCGGCTGACTTTGGTGCAACCTTCCTCCAGCTCATATTCCAGCGCCGCGCCAATGCCCTCCAACTTCAAGCTCATGTTGATGTCGAAGTTTTCCAAGGTCTTGGCCGACATGTAATCGGTATGTGGATCGAAGCTGGTCGTCAGCGCGGTCAAGAATCGCTCCAGCAATTCGTCGCTCGTGGTTTGATGCATGCGCTTGGCGAAGCTGTGATAGCGCCGCTCCACTTTGTCGTGCGCTTCCTGATCGGCCACCTTATCGGCCTTTTTGGCGAGCAAATCGTACTTCAGCCGCTTGCGCCACCGATCGCGAATTTCGGCGTCGTTTTTCGCATAGTCGAGTTGCTTGGGGTCGGTCTTCAGGTCTTCGTCAACGCTAAAATCCATCGGCTGCGACAACAATTCGTCCACCAATAGCAGCCGCTGATCGACGCGCTGCAAAAACCGATTGAACATGCTGTACGCCAGGGTGACATCCCCCTTCTTAATCATGTCGGCCATCGTGTCTTTGTATTTGGAAAACTCGTCCACGTCGGCCTGGGTGAAATACACCTTCATGGGGTCCAGCGTTTTCAAAAACGTATTGAACGCGCGGTGCGACATGTCCTCGTTCAGCGGCTGCTTGGTGAAGTTCTCATCAATCAACAGCCGCGTTACGGTCCGCGAAATTTGCCGATCCAGCGCTTGCGGCGCCGGGCCCGTTGCTGCGCGGACAATTACCGCGCCGGCCCATACGATTAGCCCCGCCGCCAAGCCCGTCCACAGCAAACGCCGGTAGTTGTTCCAACGGTATGTCGCGCGATTCATGTCATCTCCCACGAATTGAATTCAGAAACACAGTGAGTTCAGAAGAATGTAAATCCAGGAACTTTAAGTAAACCTTACCGAGAATTATACCGGAGATGTCCGTCCGCCTCAGGCAACAACCATGGCTTGGCAAGAATGATGCCAAGAAACCTGCCAGATTGCAGAGGAGAGCGGCCCCCGCCAATGCGGGAAAATCCTTTATGCTGAACCGGCCCGGAACCACCGGCAAGTATTACTAAGTTCAAAACATCTAACGACTTAAACCGATATTACTGGGTCGAGTTCCGCGACGCAATATCGAAAACCTGAGTGTGTTACGCAAGCCAGAACCCTTGAGGTCGCTTGCGGTTTGGGCATTTTTCATCGATTCGAGTACCGCTTTTTATCAATTCGAGCGCCGGGGCAGTGGTACGTTTTGGCCGCCGATGCCGATTTTTGCGGCCAGCGCGCAGGCACGCGCTCCTTATATAAACGCTGCTGGTGCGGTTGCGTCTCATAAATGCCTCGCCGACCGGACAATTTCCACCATGGCCTCGGCCACCAGCGGCGATGGCCCCAAAGGGTGCGCGATGATCCATTCTTGATCGCGCGGCCCCCCCATGCTCGATGCTCGCTCCAGTTCTGCTCCAGCGCGACCAACGGTCGCGGCTTTATACGTCTGAACATTGTTTCCGGCTTCCTGCACCCGGGCCACTTCTTCCGCAATTTGCTCCAACACCTCGCCGGTGAACAATAAATGCGGCTGCACGACAATCCGCCGATAGCCGCTGTGCGCCGCCAAACTCAACCCTTCTTCCAGCGTCGGTTGGGCCACGGCGACAAAACAAGTTTCCACTCGGTCCACATCGCTGTACGGATTGCGTAATGCGGCAAATTTCCGCATGGCGGCAATGGCATCGGCGTGCGAACTGCCGCGGCCTACCAACAGCAGCAGGGTTTCCGCTGCATCCACGTGCGGTTTATCGCGCACTGCTTCTGCGAACCGCTGCGCCGAAAGCTCCAGAATTTTCGGGTGGCATTCCAACGCGCCGAGGTAATTCACTGCCACGTTCTCAGCCGCAGCGCGACCACCGGTCGCGGCTTTATCATCATGGCCACGCACCGCTTCCGCCACTGCCGCAGGTATATCGCGCTTAGCGTGGCCGGCCGCAAACAGCAATATTGGTGCGACCGTTAACCGTTCCACGCCTTGCTGCAATAATCGCTCCACTGCCGCAGGAATGGCTGGCTCGGCGAGCTCTAAAAAGGATGGTTCCACCACAAATTCGTCGGCCAACTCCGCCACCTGCCGAGCTACCGTCCAAAACTCATTGAGCCCCCGCGCATTTCGTGTTCCATGCCCCACCAAAAGGAGGCCATTTTTCACAGATTGCCTGGTCTGCGGGAATCCCATGAATCCGATAATCCTGGTATATTAAAGGTTTGCGTGGGCTGCCCGAAATCTCGAACTGAGAATTCTCGAACTGAGATTCGCGCGGCTGCTGGCCCAATCGTCGTAATTTCTGTTGCGTCATTCATCATTGTACATGCGCCTATGGCTGTCGCCACTGCTCAAAAATTCGCCTACTTCACGATGACGGTTGGCGGCCGTGCCGGCGAACACTTTCTGCTCGACCGCTCCACCGTTACCCGGTTGGGCCGTGGTGAAGATTGCCAAATTATTTTGGGCGATCCGCTCTGCTCCCGCGTGCATTCCGAAGTGCTGCTCGATGGCGATGGTCGTTGGATCGTCCGCGATTGCGGCAGCCGCAATGGCACCTTTGTGAATGGCCAAAAAACGGACGAAGCTGTGTTGGACGAAGGACACAACGTTCGCGTGGGTTCTAACGAATTCGAATTTCATCTGGCCGATCAGCCGCCCACGGTATTTGTCGCCGCCCCGCTGGAAACGTACACCAACACTATTGTCCGCGAAGCGCCGGTGCATGAAGCCCGCGACGCTGCTCAATCGCTCAGCGATACCGGCGTGCTGGGCCTGGCCGCCGTCCGCGATTTCGAGCAAGCCAAGCAATTGCTGGTGCTGTATCAACTCAGCATCAAGCTCTTGGGTTGCCCGCAGCCGGACGAAGTGGTGCGCATCGCGCTGGAACTGCTGCAGGCTCAAACCAAAGCTTCCGTGGTGGGCTTCTTGTGGGTCGACGACGAAGGCCGGCTCAAGCCCAAGCTGGTGATTCCCGAAGGCTCGCGTGAGCCCAGCGATCTTTCCGATTCGCTCACCGAATTGGTCTGCCGCCAGCGTCACGCGGTGTGGATCGCCAAGCAGCGCGGCAATCCGCAGTCCGACAGCCTGGGCCATTACGCTGACGCCCTGTGCGTGCCGCTGGTCACAGAGAAACACACTTTCGGCGCCATTCACGCCTATTTGGCCCAGGGCCGCTTCCGCCAGGGCGATTTCGATTTTGCCATGTCGCTGGCGCACATTGTGGAAATTGCGCTAATCCGCGCTCGCAAGCAAACCGCGCTGGAAACCGATTATCAGCGGCTCGTCGAAAAATCTTCCGTCTTCGGCGAGCTCGTCGGCGATTCCACCGGCATGCGGGAACTAAAATCCAAAATCGGCCGGCTGGCCAAGGCTGGCGGCAGCGTGCTGGTGCGCGGCGAAAGCGGGTCGGGCAAAGAGCTGGTGGCCCGCGCCATTCACAAAGCCAGTCCGCGGGCCGATCGCCCCATGCTGTGCGTGAACTGCGCCGCCATTCCGCACGAGCTCATGGAAAGCCAACTGTTCGGCCACAAAGCCGGCGCGTTCACCAGCGCCGACCGCGACCACATCGGCTTTTTCCAACAGGCCGACAGCGGCACGCTGTTCCTGGACGAAGTGGGCGAAATGACCCTGGAAGGGCAAGCCAAGCTGCTGCGAATTTTAGAAGGGCATCCGTTTTTGCCCGTGGGCAGCTCGCACGAAGTAACCGCCGATGTGCGGATCATCGCCGCCACTAATCAAGATTTGCAAACTTACGTTCGCCAGAAGAAATTTCGCGAAGATTTGTACTACCGCCTGAGCGTGTTCGAGCTGGTGGTGCCGCCGCTGCGCGATCGGGGGAGCGACATTAACCTGTTGGCAAATTATTTTCTCGATCACTTTCGCCGCCAGCATGGCCGGCCGAATTTGGAAATTTCCCCCGAGGCCCGCCAAAAACTCCTGGGATACAACTGGCCCGGCAATGTCCGCCAGTTACGCAACGTGCTGGATAGCGCCGTCGTCATGGCGGGCGATAATCGCATTGAAGCCGGCGACCTGGGCCTGCACGATTTAAGCGGCGCGCCCGAAATGGAAACACTGGCCTTGGACCATTGGGAACGCCGGCTCATCGGCGAAGCCCTGAAACGCACCAATGGCAATGTGCCCGAAGCCGCCAAGCTGCTGGGCATTGGCCGGGCCACGCTGTACCGCAAAATCGAAGAGTACGGCATCAACCGCTGAAGTTTTTGTCGAATTTTCCCATTCGCCATTTCCCCTTCCTGGTGTTCCGCCATGCGCCAATTTATTACTTCCTCAGCGTGCGCTTTCGCCCTGGTCATTTTCATTTCCGGTGCTTGCGCTGCTGAGCCACAACTTATGGTGATCGACGAATCGGGCCAATCGCATCCGTTTACCGCCAAGCAAATTTCGCAATTGCCGCATCACACGCTGAAGGCCAAAGCACACGATGTCGAATCGCAGTTCGAGGGCGTGTGGCTGGTCGATTTGCTCCAGGCGGCCGGCATAACCTTTGGCGAATCGCTGCGTGGCAATCGGGCTGCCTGCGTGGCCCTGGTCGATGCCGCCGACGGCTACCGCATTCCCATTGCGCTGTTGGAAATCGACCCGGCCACGACTGACAAAGCCGTGCTGCTGGCTGTACTGGTGCCGCAAATCCGCCTCATAAATAGCGTTTGAAGACGGGTGCCATGCCCACAGTTCTGTGTGGGCATAAAGTCACACAGAATCCAGGCATGGCCACCCCAGGCAGTAGCCATATCACACGTCGGGAAATTACGGTTATTGGGTTTGAGGCAGCGCGATTCCCACTCCCCATTCCGCATTCCCCACTCCTCCTCCTGCCAGCAATCTATCCCCACTCCCCATTTCCCGCCGCCGGCCCTACAATACATAGGCCGCCAGCGCTGGACGGCGTCTGCAAAATCATCGGCTGGAAGGAGACAGCAATTCATGGCCAGAAAGGTGATTATCGACACCGATCCGGGCATCGACGACGCCGTGGCTCTGACGATGGCGCTGTTCGATCCGACGCTGGAAGTGGTGGCCGTCACCGCAACCGGCGGGAATGTCTTTCCGGCCCAGGCCACGCGGAACGTGCAAATTATTGTGGAGCAGTTGGATCCGCCGCGCTGGCCGCGGATTGGCGCCGCGCCGGAAGATAATCCATTGCCCATCGATGGCCGCGTGCTGCACGGCCAAAACGGCCTGGGGAACATCGAATTCCCCTTCGCCGGCCTGGCCAACATTCACCCGGCGGAAAAAGTTTTGTGCGACGAAGTGCACGCCGCGCCGGAAGAAATTACCATTGTTTGCCTCGGCCCGCTCACCAACATTGGCCGGGCGATGCAGCGTGATCCCGATTTTACTTCGCTCGTGGGCCGGCTGGTCGTTTCCGGCGGCGCCATCAATTCGCCGGGGCGGGTCAGCCCAGTGGCCGATTTCAATATTTTTTGCGATCCACTTTCCGCGCGGCGGGTGCTGAAGTCGGCGGCCACCAAAACCATGGTGCCCTTGGATATCAGCAGCGAGCTGAACTTCACGTTCGATCTGCTCGAGCAACTGCCGCCGGAAACCACTCGGGCCGGCAAGTTCCTGCGGAAAATTTTGCCGTTTGCCTTCCGCGCCCAGCGGCAAGCGTTGGGGCAGGAGCATATTAATCTGCACGACGTGGCCGCGCTTATAGCGGTGACCAATCCGGAACTGTTTGAAACCGAGGGCTTAGCCGGCGACGTGGAAACCGAAGGGGAGTTGACCGCCGGCATGGTGGTGTTCGACCGCCGCCGGCAAAGCATTCGCGAGTGGCGTCAGAACATGGACGTGGCCCTCAAGGCCGACATGACCGCCATGCACGATTGCGTTCTGCGCAGCCTGGAGCGCGCCGGCAAAGAAAGCTGAATGGACAGTGCGCGCTGATCTGATTGGGTGCGCGAGAATAGTACCGGACACCGTTTCTCCCCCGTTTCTCAGACCAAGCAACTATTGCTACTTGACGCCCGTCGATTACGCCCGGGCGCGGGGTGTTGTCAACTAGAGCTCGATTTACTACATTGCGGCTGCGCCCAGTAATTTGTTTCCCTAGAAAATGGAGGCTTGTATGCGAAAAAGGATTTTGTTTGCCGCTGCGTTATTGGTCGCCGCTCTGTGCACAACGACGGATGTTCAAGTGAGCGGAATTGCCGGCCACGCTAGTATTTCCGCTGCTGGGCCCGACTCCTCTACACTTATTGCACATATCTTACGGCGTCGGCGGGGCGGTTCCGGCGTACAGTCAGCACCGGCGACGCCAACGCCTTCTGCTGACCAGGGAACACCCAAGCCAGCCTGACAATTCTCGAATCTCGAGCCGCCGTGTGTGAATCCTCCACGGCGGTTTTTTTCATGCGCACGGGTGCCACTGCTGGCTTGTCCAGCAGTGCAGCGTAATTTTTTGACATCCGATGGCAATTCATGGCCGCAAGCAGTTTCAGCTTGCAGTTGGAAGCTTAAGTAAATATTCGATCTCCGTTAGCCAAGTGGGTCATGCACTCCAGGCGTGAAATTAGTTTCTCTCTAATATACCAACCGGGCCCACAGATTTTTTGGGAAAATTGGGCCACTCATTTGGTATAGTGCTTGGCCCGAGGACGGCGGATTGCCGCTGGGATGGCCCGCACCGGAAAAACTCAGGCCTTGGGCAGTTTAATTCTTCGGTGGCGGTGATTGAAAGAAGTGAGCCGCGGTGGGTCGTGATGCACTTTGCTTCCGCAGGGTGGCTGGGGTCGACCGAAGGGAGCCCCCAGCGGGCAGCATTCCGGGGGCTCGGCGGCACTCGACCCCGGCCACCGAATGCAGCTCACTTCAAAATGCATCACTACCGCCGCGGTGTGAGAAAACCAGGCGTGCTGCGCTAGAGGCCGGCCGCCACGTTGCACTCGTTACCCTGAGTGATTCGCAAAATTCAAACTTGAAAACACCAACGGAAATCAATCAACAACTCGCACCTATGGACGCAAATGCTTTGAATTCTGACGTGCCTGCCAACCGCGCCGCTCGGCAAACGCCGTGGGCTGCGATGGCTGGCCTGTGCAAAATTCAAGAGTTTTGTCCGAAAGCTCTTTTGCGAGGTCAGATTTTACGGGACCAATCCGACAACACGGCACAGCATTGCAGCAGGCCGAGGCACGCGGAGAAGGCCGCCATCGCACAGGCTAGCGGGCCATCACTCGGGGTAATCGGCCCGGTCGCCGACTTTGACCGACAGGTGGATGGGTTGCCCGGCGCGGAACACGGTGATGGGCACGTCTTTGCCGACTTCGATCAGGCTCACGAGGAACATGAGGTGGCTGTCGTCCTCGATCGGCACGCCGTTGAATTCCAGAATGATGTCATCGCGCTGGAGCTTGGCCGCTTCGGCCGGCGACTTGGACACCACGCCGGCAAGCCTGGCCCCCTCGGGGCGCGGCAAGCCAATTTTAATAAACTCGGCGGCCGAGAATTTGTCCTTGTCTTTTTCCTTGTTGTAAAACACCACGCCCAAGTAAGCGCGGGTCACCGTGCCGTGGTCGATGAGTTGCTTGGCGACAATCATCGCCATGTCGATGGGAATGGTAAAGCCCACGCCGGCGCTGCTATTGGTGCTGGAGGCAATGGCCGTGTTCATACCGATGACTTCTCCCTTCATGTTCACCAGCGGTCCGCCGCTGTTGCCGGGATTGATGGGAGCATCGGTCTGGAAGAAATCTTGAAATTTCAGAATATCTTTGGAGCCTTCGTCCAATTCCAAATCGCGCCGGCCTTTGGCGCTGATAATGCCAAACGTGACCGACTGACTCAGCCCGAACGGGCTGCCGACGGCCAGCACGAAATCGCCGACATCGATATCGTCGCTGTTGCCGACGCGGGCCGGCACCAGGTTCGAGCCTTGAATGCTGACGACGGCAATATCGGTGGGCTGATCGGCCCAAATGCGGACAGGATGAATTTCGCGGCCATCGGCCAACTTAATGGTGATGTTGTCGCTGGTGGCATCGCGAATGACGTGGCGATTGGTGAGCACGTAAAACTTCTCGCCGAATTGGAGAATGGTGCCGGAGCCGGCATCTTCTTCCTTGCGCGCGTAGCGATCTTTGCGAACCGAATCGATGTGCACCACGGACGGCTTCACAAGGTGCGAAACCTTTCGCAGCACGTTGCCGGCCTGCTGCAACCGCTCCGATTCCACCGCCAAATCATCGAACTGCTTGGCGCGTTCTTCGGGAGTCGGTTCTTTTTCGTTCCACTGCTGGGCCAAAGCCGCCGGGGCGGCCGCCAGCCAAGAGCTCAAAAACGTGCCCAGCACCAACCCGGCAAGCCAATTTTTGCGGACCCGGCCGGCTTCGATCAATCGCGCTGCAACCATACAAAAACTCCGAAGCAAAAACCCCTCAAACAACTAAGTATGCCAAATCTTAAGCCGCCCGTAAAATGCGCCCCGCGGGAAAATTATGCTGAGAAATTCCGCGGGCGCAACAAAATGGGAGGGCGATGCGTTGGCCGGACCGAAGATAAATGCTTCGGTGGGCTGTCGCGCCGCCCTCCCTGGAAACTCGAATTGGCTGAATCTGCCGCTGGGAAGGAAACCCGCCGGTTACGAAACATCCAACTCGATGTCATCGAGCGTGGCTTCCGATTCGCCGCCGGAATCGCTGATTCGGCCCCAATCTTGGTCGTGGCCGCCGGCCGAACCGTACTTCTCGACCTCGCGGGCACATTGAATGCAATAGGTGGCGTACGGCAAGGCATTGAGCCGGGCAATTGGGATTTTACAACTACAGCCTTCGCACACGCCATAGTTCCCAGTGCGCATCCGTTCCAACGCGTTTTCGACATTCGCCAGTTCGCGGCTTTCGACCTCCGCCAACTGGGAGCTAATTTCATCTTGCGCCGAGTCCAAGGCGGCATCGACCAAGTCGCCGGCCGTTTGAGCCCGCAACTCCTTGAGCAAACTCAAGTCGCCCGCCAGCGCTTTGCGGAGGGCGTCGCGCCGCTTGATCAAAATTTGACGCATGTTGACCAGTGCATCTTTACGTGCCATGTGGGTTACCCTTTACCCGACGGCCGGCGGAAGCAGAAAGTTATTGGAGACCGCCCGGGCCCAAGAACTGGGTCGCGCCGCCCTAGACCACGGCGGCTGAAATTCACCCCGAACATTGAACCTGCGTGCCTCAACCCCCTTCAAACAACGTGCTCAACCGTCAAAATTTTCTGTGACCTCGTTCACTATTGTTCCACGACTCCACATATACAGGCTGCGGTCGCCTGTGGTTAGCAAACCAAATATAGTACGTGAATCCGACGAATTGGGTCGTCAGACTCTGGTAAATTTCTAAAAACTTGATTTTTAACGTTTTACAAACCATAGGGCACCATTTTTCGGCAAAACATCATAGGCGTCCGGCGAAATCGGCCAAGTATTTTGATCTCGCAATAACTGACAATGCCCAATGATGCGAGCCACCGCGACTTGGACACTTAAGTGACAAAATTCACAAACCCACCACCAGAAAACATCGCTGAAAAAACAAATTGCCGCTGCGAACTTGTCCGTGGCGGCGGACGATTTCTGTGCGCCAAGAACAAGGCTGATTCAATTTTTCCGACCGTAACGATTACGACGACCGGTCGCCGGTCGCTATGGGATAATCGGCAAATTCGGCCAGCAGGTGCAGCCATTTCTGCCGAAAAGACGGCAACGGCACAGAATTGTGCGGCTGCTAGCGAACCAGAAATGAGCACTGCCACTGCGGCCGGTTTGACGATGCCGGCGTACATTCCGAGCTTCGGATTTTGACCCGGGCGACAGCATAAGCTACATCTCCAATGAAATTCGCAGTTTACGGCCTAGGCGTTGTCGCTCAGGCCGCGCTTGCGGATTGCATCACTTCGCTTAGGCTCTGCATCTATGCCGGCCACCGCCGCTGCACCGCGTCGATCGTTGTTGGGAAATCCCCCGACAGCGCTCACCTTGCGCGTGTGCGGCAGCCAGCGCGATGGGCAACTCGTTCGGCTACTTTCTCCAAAGGTTACCATTGGTTCCTCGCGACAATGCACACTGCGCGTGAAAGCGCCCGGAATTGCACCCTTGCATTGCGTGATTCTACGCGGCGCCAAGCAAACCGTTATTCGCCGATGGACTTTGGATACCCGGCTAAATGAATGCATGTTCGATGAGGCGCCGCTGCGTCTGCATGACCGATTGGCGGTGGGGCCGATCGAATTTGAAGTTGTCGATGAGAATTTCGACGCGCTTTCAACGACTGAACCGTCGGGCGAATCCGAGCAACTGGAGCGCATGTTGGCGGAACTGCAAACTGATTTGGCGGCCCTCAAGGAACAGCGGCGACAGTGGCAGGACAACAGCGATCGGGACCAGCTTCTCGCCAAGCAGGCCGAGCAGGAATGGCGCGTGGCTGCTTTAGAACAGCAGGATTCGTTGGACCAAGACCGTGCGCAGATGCAGGAGGAGCTCCATCGGCTCATCCAGCGCGAAGCGGAACTCGAAGCACTGCGAACGCAGCTCGAAAACGAACGACAAGCGTTGCACGAACAATGCCAAGGGCAAAAAGCGGTCTTGCTGCAACAGGAAGCTGCGTTTCGAGAACATCAAAACGAGTTTGAAAATCGCTGTGCGGCGCTCGAAACCGAACGGCACAGTTGGCACGAACAGAATTCCCAGCAGACAGCGCTGTTCCAAAATCAGCTTGCCGCACTTCAACAGCGCGAGGCGGAACTGGAGTTGCAACAGACGGAACTGAATGCACAGCGGCACTATTGGGAAGAGCAACGCCTGCAGAACGACACGTCATGGCAGCAGCAAAATCAGGGTCTCCACCAGCGCGAACTTGAGCTCCAAGCCGAGCGCCTTGCCTTCGAAGCAGAACAGGACGATCGGCGAGACCACAATTCACAGCTCGATACGGCCTTGCAATACCGCCAGGACGCTATCCAGCAGCGCGAAGCCGAGATGGAAGCCCAACGTGCAATGCTGGAAACCGCGCGACGCCAATGGGAAGGGCAAAGCCTGCATAATGATGCGTCGTGGCAGCAGCAAAAAGAGGGTCTCCACCAGCGCGAACTTGAGCTCCAAGCCGAGCGCCTTGCCTTCGAAGCAGAACGGGACCATCGGCGAGACCACAATTCGCAGCTAGATGCGGACTTGCAACACCGTCAGGACGCTATCCAGCAGCGCGAAGCTGAACTGGAAACCCAGCGGCGCCAATGGGAAGAGCAAAGCCTGCATAATGATGCGTCGTGGCAGCAGCAAAATGAGGCTCTCCACCAGCGCGAACTTGGGTTCGAAGCCGAGCGCGTTGCCTTCGAAGCAGAACGGAACCATTGGCGCGACCACAATTCACAGCTCGATACGGCATTTCAACACCGCCAGGACGCTATCCAGCAGCGCGAAGCCGAACTGGAAGCCCAGCGCGCAATGCTGGAAACCCAGCGACATAATTGGGAAGAAAAATCACGCCAGCAGGAAGCTGCTTTGCAACAGCAGGAGGCTGCCCTGCAACAACACTGTGCCGAACTCCAAGACCAACAGGCGGCGTTCGAAGCGGAACAGCATCAATGGCTAAATCAACGGGCCCAAGAAGAAACAGCTTTCCAGCAGCAACAAATCTCGCTCCAACAGGCGGGAGACGATTTTAAGTCCCATCGCGCCGTGCTCGAGGTTGAGAAACAACACTGGAACGACGATTGCCTGCAAAAGGAAGCCGCACTCCAGCAGGTGGAAGCCGATTTAGTCCAGCGCAAACAATCGATTGACCAAAACGAAGCCCAGATAGCCGAACAACTTGCTCGGCTGCAAGAATTTGAATCGCGGCTGGCCAATCAGGAAACACAGTTAGGGGAGCATGCCGCAGCCATTGAAACTCAAGCTGCAGATTTGGCGCGACGAGAGCAGGAGTTTCAGGATGCTGTCGCGGCAATTGATTTGTCGAGACCATCCGCTGTTCAAGCCGATATTGCGGCCCTTCGCGATCAACTCCAAACGGAACAAACCCGATTCGACGCCGAGCGGCAAGCCTGGCAGGTGCAGCAACAGGCTTGGGAAGCCGAACGCGTCCGCTATGAAGCAACCAAGACCGACTGGGAAGCCGAACGCGCCCGTTATGAAGCGAACAAGACCGGCTGGGAAACGGAACAATCTGCTTGGGAACAGGAACGCGCGCGCTGGGAATCCGAGCGCGGCGCGTGGGAATCAGAACGTGCCCGTTATGAGGCGGCCAAGACTGACTGGGAATCTGACCAGTCCGCCTGGGAAGCGCAACGCTACGCTTGGGAAACACAAATCGAAGGCCTGCAAGCGCAAAGGGCTAGCTGGGAAGCAGACCAAACCGGCTTAGCCAGCAAGCTGCAAGCTCAACGTGCCAAACTTGAAGTTTTGGCAGCCTCACTGGCCGAACAACAGTTGGCACTCCATCAGCGGCATCAAGAGCTGAAAACCCAATTCGCCTGCTGTGCCGAACAACAAAATGCAGTTGAGCAACGGCAACACACCGCGGAACAACGTCAGCAGGCGCTGGATGAACGGGAGCGTATGCAGCAGCAGCGCCAGCAGGCGCTGGACGAACAGCAGCACTTGTTGGACCAAAGGCGCCAAGCCCTGGATCATCGCCAGCAGACTTTAGAGCAACGTCAACAAACAGCCGACCAACGCCAGCATGCGCTCGAGGAACAGAAGCAAGAATTAGATCGCCGTCAGCATTCGCTGGACGACGAACAATTTAAGCTGCAAACGTGCCAAACAACCTTCGAAGAGCAACAGCAATCGCTCGCCTTAGCACGGAATGAACTTCAGCAGAGGCAACAGGCTTTCGCTGTAACTCGGCAAGAAATCGAACAACTGCAGATCACGCTTGCCGCGCGCCAAACCGAGCTGGAGGCAGCCAAACAAAACTTGGCCCTCGAGCAACAAAACTTGACCCTGAAGCAAGCGGCGCTGAACGAACAACGCCACGCATTGGTTCAGGACCAGCAAGCCACCGAAACCGCGCTGCTTGCAGAAAACAGCAAGTTGGCGCAGTTGCAAACGCTGGCGCGCCAGCGAGAAGAACAGGTGCGTCAACTTTCCACCGAATTAGAAAAGTTACAGCACAATTCCGCCGTCGAGCGCGCACAATGGGAGCAAGCTAAAGCCCAGCGCGAAGTGGAATTAACCCAGCACGCAGCGCAATTGGGACAAGAGCTTGCCCTATTGAAAACGGAACACAAAGAACTGCATGCCAACCATCGTCAAGCACAGCTCTCAATAAAACAGCTGGAAGATGCTGCTGCAGCAGCTAGGGAAGAACCGCCGGCAACGGCCGTAACTTCAACGTTACAAACACACCAACCGCCGGAACCATTGCAATCTCCTGCCGTGGATGTTGGCACGCCAGCGGCTTCTGGCGACGACGCCGTGTTTGCCAGGCTCCGGGCAATGTCGCTGTTAAAGGCAGAACCCGACGAAAGCGTAATCGAAAGAACTCACGCAGACCAGAGTGTAACGCCGCCGGAGATAGTTCCCACACTCAAGCCAGAGCCGGCGCCCGCGCAAGCCACAACCTCTCCGTCCGCCTCTGCGGAAGACGAGGAAAACGAGGACTCGGTCGACGATTACATGGCGAGGCTGCTCGAACGGATGCGCGGAATGACCGGCGATGCTTCCGCGTCTGCCTCACAGCGAACCTACATCCCAGAAAATGCCAAACCGGTTGCCTCAGCAGTGCCAACGGGCGAACATAAAAATCCTCCGCCAGGCTCGCCGGCGGCTCTCCCCACTGGACCGGTAAAATTTGAACCGCGTTCCGCGGCACCGGAAAAAAGCCATGATTTGGCCGCCATGCGTGAAATTGCCAATCTCACCAGTCGTGCCGCCATCGCCACGCACCACCACCGTCGTGGAACGAACCGAGTTTGGAGCACACTCGGCACCGCGTCGGCAAGTATGGTAACCGGAGTGTGCCTCATTGTCTTTTCGCCCGATTACACCTCGGCTTGGTTCTATCTAGGCCTCGTGGGCGTGGTCACTTCGATCGGCCTGCTTACTCGCACCCAACTGCTGGCGCGGAATCTATTGCAAACCAAGCGGCACAAAAATGTGCAACTGGCTGCCATCGCGCACGAGCAAAGCGCCGCAAAGTCACACTCCGCGGAACACCAAGCGGTCAGCCTCGCCTCCACGGCATCGCCAGAATCTTCGGCGCCGCACTCGACCGAGGCGTAATTTTCGCAACGCCAATCCCGCAATTAGCATTTCCCGCGGGCGGCCAGCACGTCGTCGAAATCGCGCAAATGATAGCCAATGCCCGCCACGTCCAAGACGCGGCACAGGCTGCGCGTAGCCACACCCAATCCGTCGGGCCCGCTAAAACCGCCGAATTGGCCGCCCCCTTTCAAATGCGGCTCCAAATCCAAAAACACGCCGGGAATGCCGCGCCGCTTCAATTTCTTTTCCAACGCTGGAATCGACTTGCGGAAGTCGCGGAGAATCATCGCGTAAGAACCGTCTCCCAATTCGGCCGGCACAAAATGCTTGAGCCCATCTTCATCGACATGGCGCTTGCGCTTAGCCGGCTTAGGATGGTGATAATCCTTAATATGAATCCAGCCAATGCCCGGCTTCATCGCCAAGTATTGCTGATACACTTCGGCCGCCGTGTACCCCTGCGAAACAATGTTGCCCGAGTCAAAAATCAAGACCAGCGCCGGATGATTCACTTGCCGGTAAATTTCCGCCATCAGTTGGCCGCTTTGTCCCACTAAATTGGCTTCAATTTCCAGTCCGTACGTCAGGTCGGAGCGATGGCACGCTTCGGCAATTTGCCCCAGTTGATCAACGGCCTGCGGCAAGTAATCGGCGGGATCGGCCCCACACGGCGGATAAAACGAAAAGCCGCGAATCAGCTTCGTCTCAAACGCATGCGCTAATTCGCAAGCCCGCTTCACGTCGCTCGCCAAATATTTTTTGAACGGTATGTAGGCGTTTTTGGTGCCGTCTTCATCGTCCACCAATTTCACTTTGCCCAAGGGAGAGCCAATGCACGTCACATTCAGCCCATATTCGTCTTCCAAATGGCGTAGCGCGGTAATTTCGGCCCGCGACAGCTTCATCACATTTTTAATGCCATTGCCGGCGTCGATGAACCGTATGCTGTAGTATTGCAATCCCAAGGCAGCCAAGGCAGCAAACTGCTGAACCGCCGTTTTTTGGTTGGCAGCCTCGTCCGCAAAAGCGCTAAGAATGACCTCGGGCTGCTCGTTAGGCATGGTGATTGACTTTGCTGAGGGGATGAAATAGTTTCGCTTTGTGCAGACGCCCTTCGCGGTACCAGACAAAGAACTGCCATTGTGTGGCCCAGCATAACCTCCCGCAAGGGCCGGAGCAAATTGCCCCTAATTTCGTTTTTGTAAATGCAAGTTCACGATGTCGTGTTGCCAATGAACAACAACTTACGTCAACACCGCGATAATGAAGCAACTGCCAGTTGAACCCACACGTGTCCTAAGTTGACCGGCTTCTGCTATGCCCGATCTAGTTGTCGAAAACATCACGAAGGAGTTTCCCACACGAGCAGAATCGCTATCCGTGTTGCGCGGCGTGTCATTGGAGTTATCGCGCGGCGAGAACGTGGCAATTTTAGGACCCAGCGGCTCGGGCAAAAGCACGCTGCTGTACATTGTCGGCACGCTGGATCGGCCAACTTCCGGCCGTGTCGAACTAAAAGGTGCCAATCCCTTTACTCTCGACGAGCCCCAGTTGGCCGATTTTCGCAGTCGGCAAATTGGCTTCGTGTTTCAGGATCATTACCTGTTGCCGCAATGCTCGGTCCTGGAAAACGTGCTGCTCCCCACGGTCGCCCAAGCGGGACAAAACGGCGCGCTTTTGGAGCGCGCACGAATGCTGATCGATCGGGTTGGGCTTTCCCAGCGCATCGATCACCGTCCGGCGGAACTCTCGGGCGGCGAGCGCCAACGGGTGGCACTGGCGCGGGCGCTCATTCACAAGCCTGTGTTGCTCTTGGCTGACGAACCGACGGGCAATCTTGACCGCAGCACCGCCGCCGGGGTTGGAAAGCTGCTATTGGAACTGGAGCGCGACGAGCAAATGATGCTGATTGTCGTTACGCACAGCCAGGAGTTGGCCGCCTTGTTCGATCGACGCTTGGAATTAAACGCAGGCAAACTTTCACCCACGACGTAGCCACTCACTCTCTAACCACTAGCCACTAACCACCAGCCACTTACTCCGCTGCCATGTCCCTCCTCCGCCTCGCCCTTCGCAGCCTCGCCTATCATTGGCGCAGCAATCTGGCGGTATCGCTGGGCGTAATGGCCGCCACGGCAGTGCTGACCGGCGCGTTAGTGGTCGGCGATTCGGTCACGCTCAGCTTGCGGCACTTAGCGATTGAACGTCTCGGCCAAATCGATGCCGCTCTGGTTACGCCTCATTTCTTTCGCGAAAAGCTAGCGGAGGAAGTCGGCGCTGCTCCGGGTTTCCAATCCAATTTCACCGCCTCCCTGCCTGCCATCATGCTGTTAGGCACTTTGGAAAACCCTGTGGGCGATCACCATCGCCGCGCCGGTAATGTGGCGGTTCTGGGCGTGGGCCAGCAGTTTTGGCAGCTCGGCCGTGGCGCTCCACCCAAGCCGCCGGTGAAAGACGAAATCGTCCTCAATCAACCGCTGGCCAATCAGCTAAGTGTGCAAGTCGGCGATGAAGTCGTTCTGCGCTTTTCTCAGGCCAGCAATGTGCCGGCCGACAGTACGCTGGGCCGCAAAACCGAAACGGTCCGCAGTCGGCGGTTCCTTGTTAGCGCCATCATTCCGGCCGAGGGATTGGGCCGCTTTGGCCTCCGTCCCACGCAGCAAGTGCCGCTCAATGCTTTTACGGCCATCCAGCCGCTGCAAGAAATGCTCGGCGTCGATGGGCGTGTAAACGCCATTTTCGTCTCCGGCCGTGGTGCGGACGAGAATGCCATCCCCGATGCCGCCGCCGAGCAGTCTTTGCAACAATCGCTGCAGCCGACGCTCGCCGATTACAACATCTCGGTTCGCAAAACAGCCCGTGGTTACTTCAACATTACCACTGACCGCATGTTGCTGGAGCCGGCCGTGGAATCCGCCGCCGAGCAAGCA
Organism: Pirellulales bacterium; assembly: GCA_035656635.1. Lineage (NCBI taxonomy): Bacteria > Pseudomonadati > Planctomycetota > Planctomycetia > Pirellulales > Pirellulales bacterium. The sequence continues at coordinate 32,276 of DASRSD010000183.1, read as the reverse complement.
TTTGCCGCGGCGGGCGCCCAGCCGGCATTTACTTATCTGGCCAATTACATTCTGGCCGACGAGGGACGTGGAAAACTTCCGTATTCCACCGTTGCCGCCATCGATTTTTCTGATCAGCCGCCGCTGGGTCCGCTCGTGAATCGCGAAGGCTCGCCGATTGGCCCGCTGCTTGAAGACGAAATCGTGCTCAACTCCTGGGCCGCCGACGATTTCGCCGCGCAAGGCACGCCGGTGAAGCCAGGCGATGCAATTGTGCTCACCTATTTCGAACCGGAAAGCACGCATGGCAAAGTGGCCGAATCGCGCCACAGCTTTCGCTTGAAAGACATTACCCCGCTCAGCGGCGTGGCCGACGATCCCAATTTCACGCCCGAGGTGAAAGGCGTCACCGACGAAGCCTCCATCGCCGATTGGAATCCACCGTTTCCCTACGATTCGAAGCGCGTGCGCGCCACGCCCCCCAACAATCAAGACGATTTATATTGGCGCCAGCATCGAGCCACACCCAAGGCATTTATCCGCTTAGAGCAAGGCCGTGAACTGTGGGGCAGCCGCTTCGGAAATGCCACTTCCATTCGCATTCCGCCTGGTGACGATCTGACCGAGCAAGCCATCGCCCAAAAGCTACAGCAGGCCATCAAACCCGCCGATTTGGGATTTGAATTTCTGCCGGTCAAACGGCTCAGTTTAACCGCCGCTGCCGGCACCACGCCGTTTGCGATATTATTTTTAGGATTCAGCCTGTTCATCATTGCCGCTGCGCTGCTGTTGGTCATGCTGCTGTTCAAGCTGGGAGTCGATAGCCGGGCCGCGGAATTGGGCATTCTGTTGGCAGTCGGACTGCGGCAACGCTGGGCGCGGCGCATGCTGCTGGTGGAAGGAGGCTGCGTGGCTTTGATTGGGGCTTCACTGGGCGCATTGGCCGGAATTGGTTATGCGTGGCTGATGTTGGAGGGCTTGAAAACCTGGTGGCTGGGCGCGATTTCGACGCCGTTTTTACATTTGTATGTCGACGAGCACAGTGTGGTTCATGGCGGATTTTTCGGCGTGCTGATTTCGCTGGCCACGATCATTTGGGCCGTCCGCCAAACCCGGCAAGTTAGTGTGCGTACTTTGCTGGCTGGCCGGGCGGAAGAAAATCGCGCTGTTCCCAAGCGCCGGGCACGGCGCACCCCGTGGATTGCTGCCGCCCTACTGATTGCGGCCATCGCCGCCGGCTTTTCGGCCACGCAGCTAGCCGGCGAGGAGCAGGCCGGCACCTTTATGACCGCCGGAGCCCTGGTGTTGGCCGCGCTGCTAACCTGGATTTGGGACCGGCTCCGAGATGATCGCCGATCCGCGGTGCTGATTGGTCGTGGAGCGCTGGTGCGATTGGCCTGGCGCAGCGCCGCCCGGCATCCCTTGCGTAGCACGCTCACTATTGCTTTGACGGCGGCGGCCTGTTTTTTGATTGTTGCGCTCAGTGCGTTCCAGCTCGATGCGCCGACTCATGGACCCGATTTCGACAGTGGCGACGGCGGTTACGCCTTCATCGCTCAGAGCGATCAGCCAATTTATCAAAACCTGAATTCTGCCGCCGCTCGAGAAGATTTAGGATTCAGCACGCAACCCGAAAAAACATTGTCCGCGGCGGAAGCTGCCGGAACACGCATTTATTCTCTGCGCGTTCAGGCTGGCGACGACGCCAGTTGTTTGAATTTGTACCAACCGAGGCAGCCGCGCATTTTGGGCCTGCCGCTGGAATTCATTGGCCAGGGCGGATTCGCCTGGACGGCCACCGCCGCGAAAACTGTCCGAGAAAAAAACAATCCCTGGTTACTGCTGCTCCACAAGCGCGAAGCGAATGCCGCGGAAGAAAAATCGCCTGCGGAAGCCGATGCCGATGCCATCCCGGTTGTGCTCGATCAAAACACGGCCTTGTACAGCTTGCATCTTTCCGGCGGCGTCGGCGAAGTCTTCGAAATCGACAATCCGCGCGGCGGAAAAATTCGTCTGCGCGTTGCTGGCCTGTTGGCCAATAGTATTTTTCAAGGCGATTTGCTGATGAGCGAAACAAATTTTCAACGGCTGTTTCCTGATACCAGCGGCTACCGTTTTTTTCTGGCGAGCGTGCCGCCGGCTGCCGGGGATGCCGCGGTTTCCACCCCGACTGCACTAGCGAGCAGCACGCCGCTGCCCAGCGCTGCTCAAGTTGCCGATGCTTTGGAAACCGCCTTGAGCGATTACGGTTTCGTCACGCAAAGTACGGCCGCACGCCTGGCCATGTTCTTCGCCGTGCAAAACACATATCTCGCCACATTTCGCAGCCTGGGCGCGCTGGGATTGCTACTGGGCACGTTTGGCTTGGCCGCCGTGCAGTTGCGCAGCGTCTTCGAACGCCGCGGTGAATTGGCACTGCTGCAAGCCACAGGCTTCCGACGACGTCGATTGGCGCAATTGGTGTTGTGGGAAGACGCTTCGCTGCTTGTTGCCGGCCTGGGCACGGGAACGGTGGCCGCACTGGTAACGCTGTGCCCCTATTGGATGTCGGGCGGGGCTGGCATTCCGTGGCTTTCGATCGGCGCCATGTTGGCGGTGGTGCTGATTGTCGGCGTGTCGGCCGGAATGCTGGCCGTGCGAGCCGTTCTACGCGCCCCATTGCTGGCCGCGTTGCGCGGAAATTGATCGGCGGGAATTCGACAAAACATCTCTCGTTCCGCTGCCACCGAAAATGTTACACTACAGAACTTTCCATTTTCTCTCCCACAGGCAACTTCATGAAAAATCTATTCTACGTTTTGCTTTTTACCGCCATGACTGCCATTGCTTGGGGAATTTACGGTCCCTTGTTGAACGCTGGCGGAAAACAAATGGGCGGCAGCCATTGGTTGCCGTTTGTGTTTGTGGGCGTGGCATACTTCCTGATTGCGGTTTTAGCGACAACTGCTTTGTTGCTGTGGCGAGGTGAGCCCGGTAATTGGAATTCTCGCGGCATCATCTGGAGTTTTTTCGCAGGCGTGGTTACTGCCGTGGGCGCGCTAAGCTTAATTTTGGCGCTCACGAACAAGGGCAATCCGATTTATGTCATGCCGCTGGTGTTCGGCGGAGCGCCGGTCGTCAACACCTTGCTGGCGATGTGGATTTCAAAAACCTACCGAGAAACAGGGCCGCTGTTCTATGCCGGATTAATTTTGGTCATTGCCGGGGCCGTGGCGGTGTTGGTCTTTAAGCCTCACGAGATAGCCCCGCCAGTTCCCACTCCAACCGTGGCCGCCGCGCCAGAGGCTCCCACTTCCGCGCCCAATGGCGCGACCGTACAAGCTGCCGCAGCAAATGCGAGTTCTGGCTTTACCGCGCTGCTGATCATTTCAGCCTTCATCGCTTTAACCGCAATTTGCTGGGGATGTTACGGTCCGTTATTGCACAAAGGCCAAACTTTCATGCACGGCAGCCGGATGCGTCCATTCATTTGTGTGGGAATGGCGTACGTTGTCGTGGGAATCGTTGCGCCTTTGATTTTTTGGACCGCTCTGGGAGACCACGGCCAAATTTCCGCTCGCGGAGTGATTTGGAGCCTGGCGGGCGGAACCGCCGGCGCGGTTGGCTCGCTGGGCGTAATTTTGGCGTTCACCTTTGGCGGCAAACCTATTTACGTCATGCCGCTGGTGTTCGGTGGGGCACCGGTCGTCAACACTTTCTTCAGCATCATCACGGCCCAACAACTAAGCAGCATTTCACCGTTTTTCTACGCCGGGTTAATTGTCGTTGTCGCCGGCGCGGTCAGCGTGCTGATCTTTGCTCCCCGCGGCGCGCCGCATGCTGCGCCAACCGTCGAAACCAAAGCGCAACCAGCACCACCAACGCCGGCGCCCGCGAAATCATGACCAATGACCCAGCACCAATGACCGAACCGGAGTTGTTTTTCTCGTTGGTCATTGGGATTTGGTTATTGGTTTTTCCCTCACGTTCCCCGCACGCAGCCGAACCATTCGATGTGCTTTCGCGGGCAAAAGTTTAACTGCTGCTGCTGGCAATAGGGTTCCAGCCATGCGGCGGTTTGCGCGAGCGTTTCCGTGTCGATTCCCTGCGGCATCAGCAGCACGCGGGAGCGATTCACCTGTGGAAATTCTTCCAGCCACGCTTCGGCTGCCACGCAATCGTCCAGCGAATCGACCACGAATTTAATTTGATACGGATACTCCGTCACCAACCGCCGAATCACGTCCGGCGCATGCCGCGATTGCTCATGCCGTACATGCCAACGCTCATTTTGCTCGGCCGTCGGTCCAGATCCGGCCAACTTCGGACTGATCGACATCAAATCGCACTCCAGCGGCAAATACAGCGTGCCGGCGGTTTCCACCGTAATGTGCATTCCCCGATCGCGCAGCGCGCCGGCCAGCGGCACCAATTCGGCAAACAACATCGGCTCGCCCCCGGTCAACACCGCATGACTGCACGCATATTCTCTCTCTCCCTTTGGCAGAGAGCCGGAGTGAGGGCTGCCCAACAATTCATCGACCTGCCGCAGAATTTCTTCCACCGATAGATCCTCGCCCTCCGGCTCCCACGACGTATACGGTGTATCGCAAAACCAGCATCTTAAATTGCAGCCGCTGGCGCGGACAAACACGCTGGGCGTGCCGGTCAGAAAGCCCTCGCCCTGCAACGATCGAAATATCTCAGCAATTTTCACGGTGGCAATTTTCCAAGCCTGCAAAATCAGCCGCGAATGAACGCAAATAGACGCGAATTAGACCGTTGATGAAATCTGAATTTCAATTTACCGCATTTCCGTTGATTTGCGTTCATTTGCGGCCCATTCAATCTGAATACGGCAACGGATCGGTCAGCCCCGCTTCGGCAAAACCTTTGCGGCGCAGCAGGCAGGCGTCACAGCGGCCACACGGTTTGCCTTGCGAATCCGGATCGTAACAACTGTGCGTCATTCCGAAATCGATGCCCAACTCCGTGCCGCGGCGAATAATTTCCGCCTTGGTCATCGTAATCAGTGGCGTGTGAATTTTGAACCGTAGTGTTTCTTCCACGCCCGCCTTCGTCGCCAAATTCGCCAGCCGCTCGAAGGCCGAGATGTACTCCGGCCGGCAATCGGGATAGCCGCTGTAATCGATCGCATTCACGCCCAGGAAAATGTCGGCCGCTGCCACCGTTTCGGCATACGCCAGCGCGAGCGATAGCAGCACCGTGTTCCGCGCCGGCACATACGTCGCTGGAATGCCGTGTTCCATTTCAGCGGCGCTGCGTCCCTTAGGCACGGCAATTTCGGCCGTCAGTGCGCTGTGGCCGAAACGGGCCAAATCAATCCGCACCGTTTCATGCCGCTTTACGCGCAAAAATTTGGCCGCTCGTGCCGCCGCTTCCAATTCGAACCGGTGCCGTTGCCCGTAATCAACCGACAGGGCAAATAGCTCGAACCCATCGGCCCTGGCGATCGCGCCGGTCGTGGTGGAATCCAACCCGCCTGACAATAAAATCACCGCCGGCTTACCCTGCGAGGTCGGATTAACTGAACTGGTTTGTCGGGAGACCCTGGCTTCCATCCTTCCATGTTGGCACAATTGAAACTGCAAGAAAAGGAGCCAGAACGTGTCCGACAACTTCCGCCACACGCTCGATACTTTTGCCAACCAATATCCCGGGCGAGATTACAGCATCGAAATCATTTGCCCCGAGTTCACCTCGGTTTGCCCCAAAACCGGCCAGCCCGATTTCGGCACGCTGACCATCACTTACACGCCGGAAGCGAAATGCGTAGAGCTAAAAAGCCTGAAGCTGTACTTGCAACAGTTCCGTAACGAGGGAATTTTTTACGAGATGGTCACCAACCGCATTCTGGACGATCTGGTGGCTGTGCTTTCCCCACGCCGCATGAAGCTGGTTGCCGCTTTCACCCCCCGCGGCGGAATCAGCACGAACGTCACCGTGCAGTTTGAAGCCAAAAATGTCAAATGACTTAGCGGACTGGAGACTTCAATGATCCAAGGTTTGCGTACCGTGATTTATCATGTTAGCGATCTGGCCACAGCAAAGACTTGGTACAACCAGGTCTTAAATCAAGAACCGTACTTCGATCAGCCGTTTTACGTCGGTTATTCCGTCGGCGGTTTTGAGCTGGGCCTGGTTCCTGATGGAAAGCCCGGGCCAGGGGGCACCGTAGCTTATTGGGGTGTGGCAGATGCCGCAGCAGCAGTGGCCCGATTGCAATCATTGGGCGCCGCAATCAGCGAGCCACTGCAAGATGTTGGCGAAGGTATCCGAGTTGCCGCCGTGGCCGATCCCTTTGGCAACAGCTTCGGCATTATTGAAAATCCACATTTTGCGCTCGAAAAAGTACGATGATTCGCTCTTGAGGATGAACCATGTCAAGCATTGCCAGAATCTCAATCTTTGTGGCGTCCATTACTTTCACATTTGCTGCATTGTTCGCTCAATCCAAGGACGACGATGCCGCTAAAAAGAAACCGCTGCCGCCGGGCGTCACCCGCGTGAAGGTCGAATTCTCTGGCGGTCACGATACCGAAGGCGTAGATAAAGGTCGCCCGGTCGTGCTCATTGCCAATGCCTTGGGGGTGAAGCCGGAAGTGTTTCGCGAAGCCTTTAGTCATGTTCACCCCGCCCCGGCCGGAACCCAGCCCGATCCAGAGCAAGTTCGCCAGAACAAGGCCGCGCTGATGGACGCCCTAGGCAAGTACGGCATCACCAACGACCAGCTCGACAAAATCTCCAACTTCTACCGCTACCAGCGCAGCAAGGGCGAAATGTGGCCCACCAAGCCGGCCGTGGCTTACGCGCTGGTCAAAGACGGCAAAGTCATCGGCTATGAAGTGGAAAGCGGCGGCGCCGGCTACAGTTCCGCACCCACCGTGGGCTTGCCAAACTTTAAAGATGCCAAAGCCAAAGCCGAACTCTCCTTCGGCAAAGATTTAGACCACAACGGCGCGGTTTCGTCGATCACTTTGCCGGACGAAAAACAGAAGTGAGCTGACTCTGTAAAATCCATTGGTATCTGGCCCATGGCATAGGCCGTCGCGAAATGAAACTTAAATTGCCGTTCTTGGATTGAACATGATCAGAAAGAGAGAATCTCCAGTGTTTGCAGTTTGCGTCGATAACGCTGGGTATCGCGCCTCTTTGGAAATTGGCAAGCTGTATCAAGTCGTTCCCGACAACGATGCAACAAACCATGGTTTGATGCGTGTGATCGACGAAAGCGGCGAAGACTACGGATACTCCGCAAATCGTTTTTTTGCGCTTGCGGTCCCGTCGACACTTGAAAAGCTGCTATTGTCTAAGCCAAAAATCAAGCCTAACGGCCGGAAATCGAGCGCGGGCAAACGTACTCGGACAAAAAATACTGCGAAGAAGTGACGTTCTGCCGTTGAGTCGTATTTCCGCTCAGTACGTTCGCGCCGTCGGCAGCTTTTTCCAATCGTGCATCATTTGCCGGCACTCGTCGGTCAGAATTCCGCCAACAATTCGCACTTTGCTGCCCCCCATGGAAAGAATCTTAGCGGCATCGATATGCAGTTCGTTGAAGCCCACATCGGCGGCATCTTGCACGGTCGCGCCAAAGTAAACCGTCTCCACCCGCGCCCAGTGCAAGGCCGACATGCACATCGGGCACGGCTCGCACGTGGTGGCCACCATAGCTCCTTCCAGGAAAATGGCATTGGTGTGCTTGCAGGCCGTCCGAATGGCATTCACTTCGGCGTGCGCCGTGCTGTCGATGGTGGTGAGCACGGTATTGTGCGCCGTCGCCAAAACCTGGCCGTCTTTGGCAATCGCACAGCCGAAACAACTGTTGCCGGTCTTAAAACCCTCCCGGGTTTTCTCGATCGCCAACCGCATCAATTCTTCAGGAGACATAACCGAACGTGCCAATCTTTGGGCGGCAAGTTAGTGGAATGATACCGAGATAAGTCTACACGCGGCGGCAGTCCCAAACCAGATCAGGCGCAATATGGCCGCAGCCTGGCGGCCACGTCTTCGGGAATGGGAATCGATTGCAACTCGTGCCCCAGCGCCGGCAGCCGGCAGCAGACCGCGGTCATGCGCCCCTCGGCCACGGGCCGCTCTTCCTGTCGGACTTCAAACTTATAGGTCACGCTTTTGTTTCCCAGCCGAGCAATCGTGAGCGTGATGGTTAGCACATCTTCAAATTTCACCGCGCTTTGAAAATCGCATTGAGCATTGACGCGTGGCCAGCTAAACGGACCACTATCATCTTTGGCCAAAACACTCAGACCAAGAGATCGCAGAAATTCATGCTCGACCGATTCCATCAATGGAAAGAACGAGGCGAAGTGCATGATGCCCGCCGCATCGGTATCGCGAAATTCCACTCGGCGCGTGGCAGTGAAAGATGGCATAACGCAGAAGGCAGAAGGCGGAAGGCAGAAAATACAAAATCGTGAGTTTCGATTCTGCTTTCTGCGGTCTGCCTTCTGCCTTGAAAACTATTCGCCCACGTACGGCAACAGCGCCATGAAGCGGGCCCGTTTAACGGCCAGGGTAATGGCGTGTTGGCTGGCGGCGGTGCAACCGCTTTTGCGGCGGCTGACAATTTTGCCTTGGCGATTGGTGAGCTTGTTCAGCAGGTCCAAATCTTTGTAATCGACAAAAAGCGGGCGCGGCCGCTTGCCGTCGATGAAGATGGGGTCTTTTTTCTTGGTGCGGATCTTGGGCTTGGCCCGCTTCCGCAGAGGCATTTTCTTCTTATCACGAAAACCAAATCGAGGCATGGCGAGTTCTGCGCTTCCAAACAGTGAGGGGGAATCAAACTCCCTAAGATACCGGAATCAGCAGCGGAAATCTAGCGGTAAAAAGGCGCCGGTCGTGATGCACTTTGCTTCCGCAGGGTGGCTGGGGTCGACCGAAGGGAGCCCCCAGCGGGCAGCATTCCGGGGGCTCGGCGGCACTCGACCCCGGCCACCCAATGCAGTTCACTGCAAAATGCATCACTACCAAAGGTGCCTGGTGCCTACGTGTCTGAGTGTCTGAATAGCCTTAAGCTCCAGCAATAAAACCAGACACTTAGACACCCAGGCACTTATCCCCCCTAAAAACAATTCGCCCCCGGTGGGCAGCTTGCCAACCGGGGGCGAGGTGATGGTCAAGTTAACTCTCCGTCAACTACCCTCACAAACAATATGGCGATTTTGACGCCAGGCTACTTGCGGTGGTAGCAGCCAGTGCTGCCGCCGCAAAAACGGTTTAACGCCGGCCGTAACCGCCGCCGCCGCCACCATAACCGCCACGGCCACCACCGCCACCGGCGGGGCGCGGGGTGCGTTCCCGCGCTTCGTTGACCGTTAAAGCGCGGCCGCCCATGTCTTTGCCGTTCATCGCGGCAATGGCGGCATTCATCGCTTCATCGGATTCCATTTCGACAAAACCAAAACCGCGGGAGCGGCCGGTTTCGCGATCGGAAATCACTTCAGCGTTTTTCACGCCGCCGTGTTCTGCAAACATGTCTTGCAATTCCGAGGAAGTGGTTGACCAGGGAAGATTCCCTACATAAATCCGTCGACCCATCGAACACCTTCTACAAGGGAGCACACGAGCGAAGCCAGCACTTCTTCAAAACGAGACGTGAACTGAACCGAGGACGCCGTGGCTTGGCTCCCCGAGGGCCACTGGCGCCGCTTGACCGGCTACTAAAAGTGTAGCGTGCCCCCGGCGCAAGCCGCAATGTCTGTGTGATAAAAACGATCTAGAAAGTCCGAAAATGCCGGCGACGACTACCGTCGACCTTCCGCGGACACTAGGCCCACCCCTCCCGTGGTAAGCCGCAAAGCTTTGCCGGTTTTTAGGTTGGGGAAGGCACCAGCAGCTTCCGCCACCGGCCCATGCTCGGCACTGCGATCTAAACGCTAAACGTGCTACTTGGCAGCCCTGGCGATATAATCATATAAGTTTTAGAAGCGCTGGTTTTTACGGTTGCTAATAGGAATCCACTGATGGGTAATTTCGTTATTCCCGCCGAGTTGGCCGCGCAGCTGGCGGGCTTGCCGCATCCTGTAAATCTGTGTGATGCTTCCGGAAAAAAGCTCGGCTATTTTGTGCCGGCGATTGAATCCAGCGATTATGAAATTGTCGGCCCGGATTTAAGCCCCGAAGAATATCGCAAGATCGAACAATCGTCGGAGTGGCACACAACCGCCGAAGTATTGCGTCATCTGGAGAGCCTTCAGTGAATTTTCAAATTCGCTGGAGCCACATGGCACTTGGCGCGTTGGGGCAGTTCTGGCTCGATTACCCACAACAACGCTCGAGCATCAACGCGGGCGCCAGCAAACTCGATGAGTTGCTGCGTGTTGATCCCGCTGATCAAGGAGAATCTCGCGGAGTGGAGTCGCTGCGCATTCTATTTGTGCCGCCCCTGGTAATTACCTATAAAGTCAATGAGCCCGACTTGCTCGTTCAAGTGCTCAACGTCCGCTTTCTCAAACGTCGAGGATTGGACTGAGAGGGAAGCTTCCGTCACCACTCGTCACTGCTTCCTTGCTGCCGTACTCACTTGGCGATACAAGCTCCGGTGTTCCTGGGCCATCTGCGCGGCGGTGTAATGGGTGTGAATGACTTCCCGCCCGCGGCGGCCGTGATCGGCGGCCAGCGCAGGATTCAAAACATATTCGCGCAATTTAGCGGCCAGATCGGCGGGGTTTTCGGCTTCGCACAACAGCCCGCCGCCGGTGTGCTCGATGATTTCCGGGAAAGAACCGTGCCGCGGCACCACCACCGGCACGCCATTGGCCAGCGATTCCAAGATCGAAAGCCCTTTGCTTTCCCGATACACGGTCGGCACGCTCATCACATCCAGCGATTGCAAAAACGCAATTTTCCCGGCACGGTCCAATTCGCCAGTAAATTCAAACTGGTCGGCCAAGCCCAATTGCTGCACGCGCTTTAAAATCGATTGAAAATATTGCTCGTCGCCCGACGATTTGTAACCGGCGGCCTTCAATCGCAGGGGCGGCAGCGGCGCGCCAGACCCATCGGCTCGCAATAATGCAAACGCCTCAATCAATAAATGCAGGCCCTTCTCCGGCGCAATGCGAGAAAAGTAACCAACGGTAAACGCTTGGCCGGGTTGGCTAGTCTGGCGCTCGCCGTGTCCGGCCAAATGCAGCCCGTGACGAATCACCTCAATCCGGCTGCGCGGAATGCCCAAATAATCGGCCATGAAATCCGCGAAGTAGCGATTATACGCCACGAACACGTCGACATCCTTGGCGCGCTCGCGTAGCAACTGCCGCGCCTGGCTGTAGTACGGCTCGCTCAATTGTTCCAAAAACAAATCTTCGCCTGCCAGGCCGCACACGATGGGCACATTCAGTTTTTTGCGCAGCCGGCCGGCCATGCCCAAGAGCAGTGCATTGGAAAGATGAATGACTTCCGGCCGCCCCTCTTGCTCTAGCCACTGCAGCAGCTTTTCGAGTTCTTTCCGCTGTCGGCCTTGTTCGCCTTGCAGTGTGGAAACGGTCAGTGCGCCGAGCTTGGCGAATTCCATGCCGGCACTGCGCTGCGCGAGCCAGTTAAGGAACTTGGGCGAATCGAACCAGCGATCCAAAAACCAGGGGGTGTGCCTGAACACCGAAGAGTTCTGTTGCAAATACACATTCACGCCGCCGAAAAACACACGATTCAAACTGACATTTTCTTCATCGGTGCGCAGCGGCGTATAGGCGGGCACCAGCAAAATATCCTCGCCCAACTCTGCTAATGCTTTCGCCAAACCGTTGTCGTGCAAGCAGGAACCGCAATAGCGCGTGGCTGCCCCGGCGGTGAGATACACAATCCGCAGTGACGACCCGGCACCCTTAGAGCCAGGCATTTCCGGCGGTTGAATCATTGTGGTTGCCTGCGGAGTCATGTGGCGCCTTCGCCGGGCAAGCCCGGCGGCTAAACATCAACGGGCGCAAGGATCTCCAGCAATTCTACCGCCGGCTCGCCGTTGCAGTGAATAATGGCGGTGCGCCCATACGTGAATTGTTCTGGCCCAATGGCCAGCAGGCGGCACAAATCGCTCCCTGGCTGCACGCGCCACAGCCTGACCAGCTCGATTTCCCGCAATACGTTGTGGCGAACCAAAATCCGCCCCAGCGGCGTCTGCTGGCTTTCGATTTCTTGCCGCACTTCAGGGCTAAGAAACTCGAAATTGAGCCGTACAATGCCGAACTGCACAATCCGCCCATCGGTTTGGCGGGCTAAGAGAATTCGCCGCGCATAGATTGTTCCGCTGCGTTTTCTTTCCAGTACTTTCACATCCACCGGGCTGCCGTAAAACTCCTCGACGGTAACCGTCATGTGATGGTTATGTACCAGCAACTGATGATACGGCGGGGGAACTTCGGCCGCGGCCGTCTCCTCTAATTTGCCCAGCGCGACAGGCGAATCATAAAACAACTCGACGAGGTCCGATAACTCAGCGTTGACGCGGCGAGTGGGCACAGGCGGCAAAACGGTAGGCGGTAAACGGTAGGCAGCAGGCGGAGCGAACGGTGGGAACTTCAAACGGAACAAAGCCTCTCTGACATCGATCTTAACTCCGCCGGCGCTCCAATACCATGTCGATCAAATGGAAAAACAATCGCCGTAGCGGCTCGGGCTCGATTTCCGCGGCCAACGCCTCGGCCCGTTGTTGATGCTTTTCGACCAGGCGATCGGCTTTCTGAAAAGCGCCCGCCTCTTCGTACAGCCGGCGGATTTCGCATAGCTTTTCATCCGACAAGGGAAGCTCGCTGACCAAGGTTTCCAATTCACTGCGATTTCCCGCCGCCAAACCTTCCAATGCTAAAGCCCACAGCAAAGTGGGGCGGCCGCCGATGACATCGCCGGCGACCAACAGTTTATTGTGATTATCGCCCAACCAATCGTTCTGGTCGTTGATGATTTGAAAGGCGATGCCCAAATTGCGCGCAAATTGACCGACGGGCTCCAAGTAGTGCTCGGCCGGGCCGGCCAAACGTAAGCCGGTATGCAACGCCGCTTCGAAGGCGGGCGCGGTTTTCAGAGCGTAAATGCGGAGCGTATCTTGCGGGGTGAGCTGTTTGTTGTGCGAATCGCGCCACAACAACTCGGCGCCCTGCCCTGCGCTCAGCTTCATGTGGGCATCGGCAATTCGATCCAAAATGTCGCTGACCACTTCCGGCCCCAGCGACTTCGCCTCGCGGCTGACCAACCGGTAGCCCAGCCCAATCAAATAATCGCCCACGTTAATGGCCGTGGGCGTGCCGTATTTGCGATGCAGCGTGGGCGTGCCGTAACGGAACTCGTCGTTATCCTCAATATCGTCGTGCACCAGCGACGCCTTGTGAAACGTTTCGATCGACAAAGCGCAGCGCTTCACGGCATCGGGCAAGGCGATGGGCTTAGATTCATCCCCCACGTTTGCCGCGCTGCCGCCAGTAGTGCTGCCGGAGACATTCACATTCTCCGCCAAGGCGTGATACGCCGCCAACGTAATGAATGGCCGCGAATGCTTGCCGCCTTTGGCCAAAAAATCGTAGGCCATGGCTTCGGTCGCCGACAGCGGATCCAAATGTTGCACGCCCTGGCCGTTAAGCCGCTCCGGATGCGTGCGGCCCCCGCTGGTTGCGGCATGTAAGCGAGGCGCCAACCGCTCCAATTCCTGCGGCAAGAACATTGCCGCGGCTGCTTCCAGCAACCGACTATACGCCGCGCCGCTAGCCGCACACCGGCGATTCAACGCAGATTTTGTCGCCGACGACAAACTTCCATCCGCCCGGACAGATTGGGGTAATGCAGTCGCCAAAGTAAATTTCCTGAAAAGCCGCGGCCGGTCAATTCACGTTCCGTCTAATGCTACACGTTTGAAGCCACAAGAAAAGATGGTATTCGGCCGGTTGCGCAGACTTTCCCCAACATTCTGCCGGCGTAATACTGCGAATCACTCCGCTTTCACAGCCCTTACGTGTACCGCACCCCACGATGTTCGGGCTCAAAAAATGCTGGCAACAGTGCATCCACCTGTAGCAAGCCGGCGCGGGTCAATTGAATGCGGTCGCCGTCCAGGGCCAACAGCTCGTCCGCCACGTATTCCTGCCACACCTCTCGCCACTGCTCCAAAATATCGACGCCGAATTTGTCGCGAAAATAGCCCGCCTCCAGTTGGCCCGTTTTGAGTTGTAAAATCATTTCGCGCACCAGCCGCTGATGTGCCGTCGGCTGCATGCCGCGCCACAGGGGCAATTCGCCGCGATCCAGCGCACCCACATATTGGGGCCATTCCGCTAAATTTTGGTAGTGCACTCCGGAGACGTGCCCAAAGCTGGCCACGCCCGTGGCCAGCAAATCGCTGCCACGCCACAAATTATCGCGGTAGCTGAAATTCACTTTCCGTTTGTCTTTCACCAGCGTGTACGCACTGGAAACGCTGTAGCCGACGGCGCATAACTCATCGAAGGCATAATCCACCCAGGCCCGCTTCGTCGGCCAATCGGCCACGGGCGTTTCGGTGTGATTGCCTAAAACGTCTTTGGAGTACACCGTGTTGAACGGCAACTCCATTTGATAAATGGTCACGCTGTCGGGCGAGCAATCGATGGTCCGCCGCACGGTGTCGCGCCAATTTTCCCATGTTTCACCCACCATGCCGGAAATTAAATCGATGTTCGTGTTGGGAAAACCGGCATCCACAATCCACTGCCAAGCCTTCGCGATTTCCGCCGACAAATGAGCCCGGCCGTTCTCTTCTAAAATGGAATCGCCGAAGTTTTCGACGCCCAAGCTAATGCGTGTCACGCCTAAATCGCGCAGCGTTTTTACTTTGGGCTCCGAGAGCGTGCCGGGTTCGCATTCAAACGTAACTTCCTCGGCCCGATCCCAACGGATGTTGGCCCGCAACCGATCGACGAGCGACGTCAATTGCTTGGCGCTCAAAAACGACGGCGTGCCGCCGCCGAAATAGACAAACCGGAACGGCCGCCCGCCCATCACCGGCAGCTTGCTCACGAGTTCAATTTCGCGCGCCAAAGCCGCTACGTATTGCTCCACTTCCGCCGCGTTTTTATCGGTATACACGCGGAAATAGCAAAACTTGCAGCGCTTGCGGCAAAACGGAATATGCAAATACAGCCCCAAGGGAACATCGGCCGGCGGCGCATGCAGCGCCGCTTGAACCGCCGGCAGGGCGTCGGCCGTCCATTGCGAAAACGGCGGATAATTGGCAATGAAGTAGCTGCCAACTTCGGTTTTTTTAGTCGTTCCGGTCGCCACGCTCTGCTATTCCCTCCCGCTCCGCTAGCGCGTCGCGGCTAAACACTTTTCGATCACGCATCCACTTTTCGCAGCTTGATTACTCGGCCGTCGGTCAGCCACTCGGTAATGTAAATGTTGCCGGCCCAATCCCACAGGCAGCCGTGCGGCGAAACAAACACGCCCGGCTTGCGCTGCTCCGGCGGCACCTTGTTTTGGCCGCGCTGCTTCGGATTATCGTTATCGCCCAAAATGACAATTTGCTGATTGTCCTTATCGAGAATACTTACGCGGCCATCGAGCCCCGGCAAGAGCAATTCGGTGCCCCGCTGATCGAAATGGCATGGCTTGCGGAATCCCTTTTCTTCCGGCGGCAGCAAGGTTTCCAGGTGCGAGCCTTCCAAATCGAACCATTGCAGCCGCTCGTTCTTGCGATCGGCCACCAAAATCATCGGATTCGGGCCGCGCGTATCGCACCAAATGCCATGCGGTTCCTCGAGCACGCCGTCATCGGTGCCTGCGCCGCCAAAAGTGGAAATGTACTTGCCGTTTTTATCGTAACGATGAACGTAATACGAGCCGTAACCATCGGCCACATAAAAATCGCCATTCGGGGCGAAGGCAATATTGGTGGGCAAATATTTTTGCTCATTTGCATAGCAACGATCGCTGGCGGCATTTTCCGCTTCTTTGGGATAATCGAGCACGAATACTTTTTCCCCATCGAGCGTGGTTTTCGCCACCTGATGCTGCTTGGTCGTGGCCAAATACAAAAATTCTTCGTTCCCTTCCTTGCGCAGTTGCATGCCGTGCGCACCAACGCGCCACTCGGCCCCCCACGATTTAATAAACTTGCCGTCGGGATCGAAAATGAACACCGAATCGGGCGCGCCGTTTTGATGATGAATGAAAATCCGCCCCTGCGAATCTTCCTGCACCATGTGCGTGTTGCCAAACCGCATGCCCTCGGGCACCTGTGCCCAGCCATGAATCGCCTCATAGGTGTGCGCGCCGCTGCCCAAAATCGGCGGCTTGCCGCCGGCTTTATCGTCGGCGTGCAGAAACAGCGGCGCTCCGGCCAGCGCGGCTCCCGTACCGACGCCGGCAATTTTGACGAAATCGCGCCGCGAAAGGTGCGGCGATTTGTGCGTGAATTTCATGTTTCAGTTCCTCACTTTTTCTCTCCCCAACAGTATATCACCCCGGCATCGCTGGCGATAACGAGGCGCCCTTGGGCCACCGCGGGGCTGCCGACCAGCCGGCCGCCGCATTCGTAGTCCCAGACTTTTTCGCCCGTGGCCATGTCGAGCGCGTAAATCCGGCCATCGGCCGAGCCGAAAAACACGCGCTGGCCCACGACCACCGGCGAGCTATCGACGCGCCCTTTGGTGATAAAATCCCACCGTTTGTCGCCGGTCTTGGGATCCAGCGCGTGAACCATTTTATCTCGCCCACCGAAAATCACGGCCTTGTCCGTCAAGGCGGCGCTGGAACGAATCGATTGGCCGCGCAGCCGGTCCTGCCAATCCCAAACCTTTTCCAAACGCTTCCAATTCACGCACAAGAACGTGCCCCCTTCCGTGCCAAAATAAATCAACTCTCCGCTGGCGGCCGGGGTGCTGCCGGTGGGCGCCGCAATTTCGACCGCGCCGGTTTCTTGGCCATCGTGCAAATCGATCACATGCAGCTTGCCGTCGCAACCAGCCAGAAAACAACAATCTTCCACCACGGTGGGCGAGCAGCGAATTTGATCGCCAATTTGATGCGTCCACTGCTGCTTTCCGCTAGCGGCGTTGCAGCAATACAGCGTGGTGTCTTGCGAACCGAACAGCACCACGTCGTGATAGAAATTCGCCGCCGAATCGATTTCCGCGCCGGCCGTGGCTGTCCATTTTTTTTCGTGCGTCTGCGCGTCCAGGCACAAAAAATTGCCGTCCATGTCGCCGATATACACCCGCCCGTCGCGCACGGCGGCCGCGGCGGTAAAGCCGGCTTTGTCTTTGCCCAGGTCGAACTTCCAGCGCTCCTGACCGGAGCGCAAATCGAGCGCGTAAAACGTGCCGTCCATGTCGCCGATGTACACCGCGCCGTCGACAATGACCGGCGTCGATTCGAACGAGCCTTTCTGCACCGTGTACTTCCAGAGCAGCTGCAACTCCTGCGGCAATGTACTCTCCGCCACGCCCGTGGCCTGAGCGTTTTGGCGAAACACCGGCCAGGGCCCGCCGGTGGAACTGTCACTGTCATCGCCAGCAACTGCCGCTGCTGGATGATTACCTGCTGCCGGCGCTGCAGGATGATTTCCTTCACAACCGCCGCAAATCAGCAATGCACCCAGCAGGAGATTAGCCGCGAATGAACGCGAATGGATGCGGAATGCATTCAGCAGGAGATTGGCCGCAAATGAACGCGAATGAACGCAAATGAGAAACAGATGTTGCATGCAAACGGCGACCGATTTCAAAAATTCCAGACCACTCGCTTCCATTCGACCCGGTTGCGTTAAAAGTTAACCAGGAGCGCCAAATGATATCCAGTAGCCTTCAAATAATTGAGGCATTGTGCCAAATGTTGATCGCAAAAACTATCAACGCATTTCAGCTCGACAATTAAAACTTCTTCGACAAGCAGATCTACGAAATAATCTCCCACCATTTCATCCTTGTAGATCACGCTAATGGGCGCTTGAGGACGCACGCGTATTCCCTGTCGGGTCAATTCGCTGGTCATGGCCCGTTCGTACACTTTTTCCAAAAAACCAAGCCCCAGAACATTTGCCACTTCGTAGGCTGCACCGACCACTTTCTCCGCCAATTCATTCAAATATTCGCGTGAATTTGCGTGCATTTGCGGCTAATCCAAAAATCCGGTTCCCAAAGTATTCGAAACATCATAAGCAGCGCCGATCACCCGTTGTGCTAAATCATTCAGATATTCGCGTTCATTTGCGTTCATTCGCGGCAATACTTTGGCTGGGCGTTCATCCGCGGCTAATTTTCTGCTTTGCGGCGATTCGCGGCCAATTCCTGGCCTCAATACGCGGCCTGATACAGCGACAGCAATTCCGGCACGCCGGCTTTTCGCGGATTGAACTCGGCCGTCCATTGCTTGGCGGCGTCGGCGGCCAGCGATTCCAGCTTTTCCGCCGGGATTTTAAATTCGCGCAATCGGCCGAGTAAGCCCGCCTGTTGAAGCAGCTCCGCCACGAAATCTGCCAGGCCTTGATAACCCGCCGCCGGCGCAGGAAAGCCGTTTCCGCCGGCCGTGCATTCCAGTAGCTCGAAATATAAATTCCCGAACTCTTCGCCGTTGAAGCGAATGACGTGCGGCAACATCATGCCCACCGCCTGGCCGTGGGCAATGTTGAAGCTGGCCGTTAGCGGATTGGCCAGCGCATGCGCCGCTCCCAGCATGCTGTTCTCAATCGCCAGGCCGGAAAAGCACGCCCCCAATTGCATGCCGCCGCGGGCAGCCAAATCGCTTGGCTGGGCCAACACATGGGCAAAGTTTCCCCCCAAGGCCAGCCATGCCTCCCGGCTGAAGGCCATCGAAGCGGGATTGCGCGTCCGGCACACGTAGCTTTCCAAGGCATGGGCCACGGCGTCAATGCCCGTTAGCGCCGTCACCCGTGCCGGCTGCGTGAGCGTTAATTCTGGATCCAACAGCGCCACGCGAAAGCTGGCTTTTTTATCGCCGCAGGCCATTTTGACGTGCGTTTTGGCATCGCTGATGAGTGCGAACGATTGCGTTTCGCTGCCGGTGCCGGCCGTGGTCGGCACGGCAATCATCGGGAGCATGGGCTTGGTCGCTTTGCCGATGCCCCAATAATCTTGCATCTGCCCGCCGTTGGTGTACAGAAAATTGATTCCCTTGGCGCAATCCATACTGCTGCCGCCCCCCAGGCCCACAATCAGTTCCGGCTCCCAGCGCTTGGCCACTTTCAAGCCCGCTTCGACGTGCTCCGTAGTCGGATTTTCTCCCACCGTATCGAAGAGTTGCCCTTCGATCCCCGCCTGCTCCAGCATTTTGATCGCCCGAGCGCTGTGCCCGACTTTCACAATGCCCGGATCGCTGACCACCAGCACGCGCCGGGCCCCCAGCTCGCCGGCCAACTCACCCAGCGCAGCCACTTTGCCTGGCCCGAAAACAATGCGCGTCCGCGGATAAAAATCAAACGATGTCAATTGAGTGGCTAGTGGTTAGGGACTAGTGGCTAGCGATGCTTGTGTCGATCACAATGCTATTTCAGCGCGGTCTGTTACACAACATTCGGAACGTAATTGGGGAACTCCAATGAATTCGTCAGATTTAAAAGTCCGGCATTACCGTCATCTGAAGGTTTGGGAACGGTCCATGGGTGTCGCAAAAACCGTATTCAAATTGACCGAGCGATATCCAAAACAACAGACTTTTGGTTTAGCAATTCAATCCCAGCGCGCAGCCATTTCTATACCTTCTAATATCGCAGAAGGCCAAGCACGTGATTCCACGCTTGAGTTTCTGCACCACATATCATATGCGCTGGGTTCTCTTGCGGAACTGGAAACTCAACTGATTCTTGCCGCCGATCTTGGTTTCGTCGCTCCACAAGCCATCGATGATTTGTTGTCGCAACTCAATGAAATCGGCAAAATGCTGCGCGGCCTTCAAAAGTCGCTAAAAGCCAAACAGCGCTGACTAAGCTAGTCACTAGCCCCTAGCCACTAGCCCCTTTCAACGTGGCCACGCGATCCGGCGGAAGCTGGTACGCTCGGGCGCGGAATAAAAATTCCACGATGCTTCCTTCGTGCGGCTGGAGCCAATCGAGCTTGGTGGTGGGAATGGGTCCGATGTTCAGCCGATCAATGTTCGTGGCGTCGGTCAGTTCGCGCTGCCACTGCGGATGGTTCGTAATGGCCGTGCCTACCAGCGTGTAACCGATCGATTCGATCATTTTTTCTTGGGGGCATTTCACCACGGTAACGAACGGGAACATGAACTCTTTTTTCGCCGCCGCCAGCGTGGGCGATTCGCAATGCAACACCGTGGGCCGCAGATAAGCGCAGCGTTCCCGTTCCACCAGCCGTGGGCCGTATTGCTCGGTGACATGCTGCACGCCGCTTTCGCGCAAATCGGCCTCGATGCTCTTCCACACGCCGGCAGCTTGACCGGGCACCGTGAAAGCTGCCAACGATGCGGTCGGGTCCTCCGGCGGTTTCGGTTCCACCGGGCCAATCCGCTTGCCGATGGCCTCAGCAATTTCTTGGGTGTGCCGCGAAGCCCAAATGCCGGAACAATTGATGCAGCCTCGGCCGCTGTTGATGAACACGCTTTCGACCATCACGTCGAGGTATTTTTCCCACTCGTCCACCATGTCATCGCCGAGCAGAATTTTGCTGAAGCCCGGACCGTGCACGCTCACTTTCGGATTGCCTTTGTAGCGTTCCACGGTGGCGGCGCCGCCGAAAATCATGCTCCGCTCGCAACTGGCCAGCACCGCAGCGCCGGCATCGGCCCCGCCGGGGTAAATACCGATCGCCTCGGCTGGAATGCCTGCCTGCACAAAGGCCGCGGTCATGCGATACGGCGTCCACGGCTCTTGCGGCCCAGGCTTGAGGACCAGGCCCACCTGCATGGGTATCACCGGCAGCCACAGCGTGTGCACGCCCGGCGAGTTGGACGGCAGCACCACGCCCAGGGCCGGCGCTTGGCATTGATAGCTCACCACCACGCCGCGGCTTTCCACCCCATAGCCGCGCGAAAGAATCGACAGCGGCAGTCCGCGAGTGAGCGCATCGAGCATTTGATCCATGTGCGTCAGCACGAAATGGTTTTTGGCCATGTTCCCTTTGGCCATGTGCTCCGGCAGGCCGGTGCTGGCCGATTGCTGTCGGGAAAACTGCTGGGGCGATTGCGTGCCATCGCCCATCGGCAACGTGGCGTTCAAATACAAATCCGCCGCTTTTTTGATCCGCTCGATCAGTTCTTCCGGCTTGAAATCCAACAGTGCCTTCCGGGCCTGCTTGGCATTGCGCATGTCGCGCTGCAAAAGCGCCCCGTTTGCCTGGCTGACCGAAGCAATCGGCTCGCCGCTGAGGAAGTGAACCACCTGGTCCTTCTCCAGCGAATCGTATGGCTGGCCCCAGCGGATGACAGGCAAATTTAACATTAACCACCCTTACTCCCCGCTTTAATACACCCCAACCGTCGTGGCTTCGGCCAGCTCGTGAAAGGGGCGCACGCCGCTGACACCGTCCCAGGGATATTTTTCGAATGGCGGTTCACGCTCCCCTTCGTCTCGCTCCAGGAACCCAGGCACAAAAAATTCTTTGGTCAGCGTGGTCAATTTCGCCCGGCCTGTTTGGCCGTAGCCGACCACGTTGTTGTAGTTTTTGAACTCGACGACTTCCACCATCGCCCGCGGTTGCGGCGCGTAGTAGCTAATTTTGTAGCCGTCGGCGGCGGTGATCGGCTTGCTGGCGGCCAGGCCCATCAGCGTGTTGCCGTACGTCGGAGTCATGTACACGCCGCTTTGCTCCGGCGGCCCGCCCAAAAATTCCTCGACGGCAAAGCGGGTCCATTGCGGCGTGAATTCTGTGCCGCCGCTGAAAATTCCCGTAATGCCTTCCTTCGGAATGCTGGACCCTTGCTTCTCCAGTTCCAGCGCCAGCGCCTCCAGCAGCTTGGGCGTAGTGAACATGCACTTGATCTCGTGGCCGGCGCGCAAAATGGTGATCGCCTGTTCGATGCAGTGTTGCTTGTACGCTTCCAAATGCTCCATCCAGCCGCGCTTGATCAGCTTGATGACCCACCGCGGATCCAAATCGATGCAAAAGCAAATGCCGCCGCGATGTTGTGCCAAATGCTCCACGGCCAGCCGCAGCCGCCGCGGCCCTGACGGACCCAGCATCAACCAGTTGGCGCCCTTGGGAAAATATTTTTCCGGCAGCGTATCGCTGAATAGCGAGTAATCGATGCGAAAATCTTCGCTGGCAATGCGGCTTTTGGGGATGCCCGTGGTGCCGCCGGTTTCAAACACGTAAATCGGCTTATCGGCCAGCGCCTTGGGCACCCAGCGCCGCACCGGTCCGCCGCGGAGCCATTCGTCCTGGAATTCCGGAAACTTTTTCAAGTCGTCGAACGTGCGCACTTCTTTCAGCGGATCGAACTTCAATTCCTTGGCCTTCTCCAGCCAGAATGGACAGCCGGTGGACGGATGAAAATGCCACTGCACGGTTTCGTACACGTGGGCATCAAGCCGTTCCCGGGCAGCGGCAACCAAAGATTGAATTTGGGCTGGCAAAGCGGCGGCGGAGGTCATGCAAGATCCTTAGCGATTCCCGGGTAACCGGCAAGCTACTGATTTTATCGCCCGAAGTCAGTTTGTCGCCAGCCAGGCGCGGATTTTGTGCGCTAGCTCGTCGATTTGGCCGGTGTAAATGTGATTGGCTCCGGCGATGGTGACTACGCGGATATTTTGGGCCGGCGAGGCGGCCGCCAAAATCGCTTCGGGCAGGCCGCGAAAATTCATCTCCTGCAGTTCCACGTCGCCAAAAGCAAACAGCGTGGGCAGATTGATGCGGTCCAGTTCGCGCAAAAAGTTATATTTTTCCTCAGGGCCGTACTTGTCGATGAAGCTGGCGGCCGAGACCAAAAACGGCAGCGGCGTTTTGATTTCCATCAGCGCCTCGCCGTGCCCTGCCGCCAAATGTTCCTGCGCCAGGCGGTAATGAGCCAGAAATTCGTCGCGCTTCTCGGAAGATAGATAATGCGCGTGCGACAGCCGCGGCGGAGAAATCGCCACCAACCGCACCAGCGCCGGATGTTGCATTCGAACTGCGGTATATAGCGCTTTGATGGCCCCCAGGCTGTGCCCCACCAGCGCCACCGATTGGCAGCCGCGCGCCGCCAAGCACTCCAACCAAGCGACCAGGTCGTGGCGGCAATCGTCCACGTGCTCCAGGGCCGAGCCCGCTCGCTGCGGACCGTGCAGCGTGCTGGCGATGCTAAGCACATCGTGTCCCCGTGTGTTCACGCGCAGCACGGCAATGCCATCGGCCAACAGTTTGGAAGCCAGGCCCTCGAACAGTGCCGAGGCGTAAAAGTTGCTGCCGGTGCCATGCACGCACAACACCGCATCGACCGGCGGCTGGCGCGGCGAATCGACATGCTTTGGCATCGCCAGCGCGCCAACCAAGCGCAGACCGTCGGCCGTTCGCACCTGGACTAATTCAACATGAGACATTCGAAATCGGCTCTGTTTACTGATTGCCGGAAACCTGGCCCGATCGATCGTCCTGCTGCCCGCCTGCCACGCAGTATAGCTGGGTTTCGGTGCGCAAAAACAGGTCGCCGGCAATGGCCGGGGTGCACAAAGTGCGTTCTTGCATGTCGTTGGCGGCCAGCGTTTGAAATTTGTCGCCGGCAGCCAGCACGTACACCGTGCCGAATTCGTTCGTGGCGTAAATGTGCCCATCGGCCGCAACGAGGCTGGGGGTGAACGTGCCCTTCAACCGCTCGCGCCATACTTCTTCGCCGCTGGCCAAATTCAAGCAACTCATCACGCCGCCGTCAGCGATCAAGTACAACCGATTCCCCAGGGCCACGCCGGTCGGCACATAGGCCCCGCCGCGAGAATATTTCCAAGCGATGCGGCTGGCGGTGACATCGCCGCTTCCGCCGGGCCGAATGGCAATGATGGGTCCATTCCGCCCACTGGTGCTAATGACTAATCCTCCGCACACGATGGCCGTCGGACATACCACGTCGGTCGTTCCTTGCACGCGCCACAATTCGTGGCCATCGGCCGGATCATACGCTGTGATAAAGCCGCTGCCCGAGCCATCCACACCCGTGCCATTTACCACCAACTCTGGCCGCTGCTGCCCGGCTGCGTCTACCGCATCGATTATTACCGGCGTGCTCCAGGAACCGGTGCTGGTGCGCGGCGTGCTCCACACCGGCTGGCCCGTGCGCTGATCGAATGCCTTCAGGCTCGATTCGGTCGCGCTATCGCACAATTGAATGACGTTCTGGCCCACCAACACGGGGCTGGAGGCGCTGCCCCATTCGTGCGTCAGGGGTCCTAAATCAGCGTGCCACAGTGGATGGCCGGTGTCCAAATCAAAAGCAAACAAGCCGGCGCTGCCAAAGCTGGCAAACACCCGCTGGCCATCGGTCACGACCGAGGCCGAGGCATAACCATTTTTATTGTGCTTAGAACCGCGCGCCGTACCGGCATCGGCCTGCCATTGCGGCGCGCCGCTGCGACGATCCAGCGCGCACACCACCAGCTTGCTTCCCTCGTCTTCCCCCAGCGCCGAGGTAATCAATACATGATCGCCCCAAATCACGGGCGAAGAATTTCCACGCCCTGGCACCGGCTGCTTCCAGCGAATGCATTTTTCCGTGGTCCACTCAATCGGCAAATGCTGCGAGGCCGATAGGCCGGAAGTGTTTTCACCGCGCCAGCCGGGCCAGTTTAAATCGGCAACCGCCGGCTCCGTCCTATCTGCCGCCTCGCCTGGAACCGCCGAGGGTTGGAAGGTTGCCGCACTGGAAATCGTGGGATTGGACGCTATGGCCGATTCCGCGCTGGCCGGCAGCGACAGCACCACATCGGGCCGTCCATGTTCTTGCCCGCAACCGCAGGCGCACCATGCCGCCAGCAGGGCAATCCACATCGGCGCCAACGGGCCGTCATGCCCACAAAACGCAAGCTGAATGCGCATGAATCCTGTGCGAAGCGCCGGCAAAAATCCTTACGGCGGCTTCCGCGTAACCAAGGGGAGCCATGGCCGGGTTCCGTTTCCTCGCGGAACATGCCACGGAATGGGGTTAGATTGTAAGCGTTATTGCGAGTTGGCCGGGCTGGATGCACTGCCCAATTGCGCCAACACCTGGAGCACGCCGTTCAAATGCGCCAGCCGAGGGCCGTAGCGATCGATGAATTCGTTCAGGAAGAAATCACCGTCGATCAGGGCGTCGGGGTTTTCGTTGACTTCCGTGGTCAGCGTTTCCAGGAATTCGGTCTGCACTTTGGTCAGCGCTTCGGAGGCAATGCGGCAGCGGTGCGCCAACCGCGGATTGGCCTCTTTCCATTGCTTTAATTCGTTGGCCCGTTGCTTTTGGACCGAGCCGACCTGCGAAATCAGCTCTTCCATCAATTCGTTTTGCCGGTCCAGTGCCAGCAGCATATCGTGCAGCAACTGGTTCTGCTCCAGCAAATTGCCGGCCGCCGGGGCAGGGATGGATGCGGCAGCCGTAGTAATATCGACTTGGGTATACAACGGGGTGGCCGGGCGGATCGAGTTTGACATCGAGAGCGAATCCTAAGTCAGATGAGGTGTTAAACTCTTAATTTAACAACAAACTCCCTCCTCTGCCACTACTTGCCAGTAAGATCATGGACAATTTGAGCTTTCTGGCGGAATTGAGCTTTCCCGTTGAATTTCCCGACAAACACGCTCGCCGGGCAACCATGCCAAATCCGGAATTCCGCTGTCGCCCCGACTGCCGGCAGATCAATCACCATGCCTCCGCCCAAGCCGCCGCTAGCATTTCAAACCGCGGGACGATGGGCATCGTTCAATCTGCGCTTCTCAACTGGTACTATCGATTCATCGGCGAACCACGCTGCCGCTTGAAAGGTCTTCGGTGGCCGCCCGGCGTGGCCGCCGGGGTTAAACGAACGGCCGACATTCCCCATTCCGCACTCCCCCATTCCCCATTCCACACTCCCCATTTCCCACCCCGCAATGTCCCGCCTCTCTACCGGCATCCCTGGTCTCGACGAGCTGCTCGGGGGCGGGTTGCTTCCCGGTCGGCTAACGGTGGTGGTCGGGGCAACGGGCATCGGCAAAACGCAACTGGGGTTACAATTTGCCGAGGCGGGCCAACATCAGGAACAGCACCGCGGCATTATTTTGGACATGACCGCCCGCGGCGATTCGCAAAGTCAGGCCGAGTATGCCCAGCGGATGTTCGCTTGGAAGCTGCATCCGGCCAGCGCTGCCGCGTCGCCGGCCCTGGACGATTTTTTCAACCCGCTCCGCTGCCACGGCGATTACTTGCACATTTTCGATCGCCGCGGCAAACGTGTCAGTCGATCTGATTTAGATTTTGACGCCTGGCACGAGTGGCGCGCCGAATTGAACGCCCGGCTGAACGCGGCCATTGCCTTCTTCTACGGGAACTTTATCCAAGGCGTGCGCCGGACGGTGATCGACGGCGTGGAACCGGCCGGCCGGCACAGCGAATCGATCCAATTCGAGCTGTTCGATTACGTCTATCATCAAATTCTGCGCAAGCAGGCCGATTGGGTCGCCCGCGATTTGTTTCGCCAGCGATTCCGCGAATATGCTGAGGCCGTGGCCCAGGCATGTTACGATCACGAGCAAATTGGCTGCCTGCTGCTATACACTTCGGCCGAGACCATGCTGGACGAGCTAATTCGCCGGCCGCTGGACGAAGGGGACGTGCTGGCCAACGCCAACACCATCATTCAATTGGGCAAAGTGATGGATGGCGGCAAAATCCGCCGGGCCTTGCACATTGCCAAGCATCGGGGCAGCGCGGCCAGCGATCAGACCGTGCCGTTCGAAATTACCGACCACGGCCTGCGACTAGCCTAAATCCTGCTTCCGGCGTTATGATGTGATCGCTCCACGGCACACAGTTTGCAAGATTTCTTACTAGCCCCCTACCCTCTACCCCCTACTCTCTAACCCCTAGCTCCCACCATGCCTGAAGAATGCGTTGTGGCCGTTTATCAGAATGTCGCCGATGCCCAAGCGGCAATCAATAAGCTCATCGGCTCCGGCTTTCCGAAAACTAACATTTCGCTGGTCACTGCCACGCTCCAGAACGAATCGGCGGCCGTCAAGCGGGCGCTGGAACTGGGGGACGAATCCCAAAAAGATGCCGCCATTGGCGCCGGCATTGGCGGCGTCATCGGTCTGCTCGGCGGCGGCACGGTGGTGACATTGGCCGGCACCGGCGTGTTCATTGCCGGGCCACTGGGCGCACTGACCGGCGTGGTCGTGGGCGGATTGATTGGCGCCATCCGCGGCTGGAGCGTGCACAAAGATCACATCCCCGGGTATGAAGCAAAAATCAAATCGGGCCAGGTGCTGGTGCTGGCCCACGGAAACGATCCGCTGGCGGTGGCCAAGGCCGAAAAAACTTTGTACGACGCCACCAACGCCGTGGAAATTCGCCTGCACGCCGCCGTCGACGACGCCGACGACCCCCGCGTCGACGATTTGCCGAAGGCATAATGGGCCGGCCACAGTAAGCCCGCGCAAAATGGCTCCTCTGATTTGCGTTCATTCCCGTTCATTTGCGGCGAATGACTCTGTGGCAGCTTAATCTGCAGCCAGCGGCATTTTACGAATTCATGCGATTGCCGGTGGCGCACCTGCATGTTGCCAGTGGCCTAATTTTGATTTGAACGCGATCGGGCGATCCGGTAAAATCAGCACACCTTTGCTTTGCGCACAGATATTGTGCGGCCGGCAGATTTAGGCCAAAACGACCATGCGCGGGCAAAGAGTTCGCGGCCGGGCGATGCCCAAGACAATGCCGTGAAGCACGAGGTTGTCTCATAAATTTGATTCAAAGAAAATGTAGCGACGAAAAACACTTCACCGAAAATGAACACTGCCGAACGTAAATCGAACTGTTTGAGTCACCCATGATGATTCCCGAACCCGCAATTTTCGGAACCCATTTCATCTGTCCGCTGACAAAACGATTGCGTTCTGTCGCGAAAATAAAAACCTCAGAACAAAACTAACTCTAGCCACTAGTCCCTAGCCACTAACCCCTATCCCCCATGCCCTTCCCCTACGAATTCGACGTGCTTGTGATTGGCGCCGGTCATGCCGGGTGCGAAGCGGCGCTGGCGGCGGCGCGGATGGGGGCTCGCACGGCGCTGCTCACCACCAACTGCGACACGGTGGCGCAGATGAGCTGCAATCCGGCCATTGGCGGCGTGGCCAAGGGGCAAATTGTGCGGGAAATCGACGCGCTAGGGGGAGCCATGGGCCAGGCCATCGATGCCACCGGCATTCAATTCCGCCTGCTGAACCGCCGCAAAGGCCCGGCCATGCACAGCCCCCGGGCCCAGGCCGATAAAAAAGCATATCAGCAGGAAATGAAGCGGATTGTGGAATCGCAAGTGAATCTTGTACTGCGGCAAGAAGTGGTGGAAGACTTGCTGGTCGAACCATCTTCGTTCCCCATTCCCCATTCCCCATTCCCCATTCCCCATTCCGAACCTTCGCGCATCACCGGCGTTCGGGTTCGCGGCGGCGCCGAATACCGGGCCCGCGCGATCATTCTCACCACCGGCACGTTTTTGCAAGCGATTATGCACACGGGCGAAACTCAAACGCCCGGCGGCCGCGCCGGGGAAGGAACCACTGCCGGCATCAGCGGCGCGCTGGTGCGATTAGGCTTCGAACTGGCACGCTTCAAAACCGGCACTCCTTGTCGCTTGAACGGCCGCACGATCGATTACAGCCGCTGCGAACTTCAACCGGGCGATGACGATCCGCAGCCGTTCAGTTTTCTGAGTGACCGCATCACGCAGAATCAAATGCCGTGTTGGATTACCTACACCAACCAGGCCGTGCATGATTTAATTCGCGCCAATTTGCACCGGGCGCCCATGTACTCGGGGCAAATTCAATCGCGCGGGCCACGGTATTGCCCGTCGATTGAAG
This sequence comes from Pirellulales bacterium, assembly GCA_035656635.1. Classification (NCBI taxonomy): domain Bacteria; kingdom Pseudomonadati; phylum Planctomycetota; class Planctomycetia; order Pirellulales; species Pirellulales bacterium. The sequence continues at coordinate 3,351 of DASRSD010000183.1, read as the reverse complement.
ACAAGGTAGTGCGGTTTGCGGATAAGGAGCGGCATCAGTTGTTCTTGGAGCCGGAAGGACGCAACACGCTGGAAGTTTACGTGAACGGCGTATCGACCAGCTTGCCGCGCGATGTGCAAGACGCAATGCTGCCGCTGATTCCGGGACTGGAGCGGGCCGAGATTATGCGCTATGGCTACGCGGTGGAATACGATTACGCTCCGCCGGTGCAACTGTGGCCCAGCTTGGAAACGAAGCTTGTTAACGGGTTGTACTTCGCCGGTCAAATTAACGGCACCACCGGTTACGAAGAAGCGGCTGCTCAAGGATTGATGGCCGGGATTAACGCGGCTTTAATGTTGCGCGGCGCCGAGCCGCTGATGCTGGCGCGCGAACAAGGGTACATCGGCGTGTTGATCGACGACTTGGTAACGCGCGGAGTGGACGAGCCCTACCGCATGTTCACCAGCCGCGCAGAATTCCGCCTTTCGCTGCGGCAAGATAATGCGGATCGCCGGCTAACGCCGCTGGGCCGGCAAATTGGCCTGGTCGACGAGCGGCGATGGCAGCGCTTCGAGCAAAAGCAAATTGCTATCGCTCAGAGCTTGGCACTTTTGGAAACCACTAGAGTTGGCGAAGTTTCGCTAGCCAAACTATTAAGACGGCCGGAGATTGGCTGGCCGGAGTTGGTCGCCCAACTTCCGGAACTTGCCCAGGCGTCGGCAGAGACGGCGCGCAGCATCGAGTACGACCTAAAGTACGCCGGCTATGTGGAGCGCCAGGAAGTGGAAATCTCTCGCCTGCGCCGGCTGCAGGAAAAGCGGATTCCGGCGAGTTTCGATTACGCTTCCCTCGTTCAGCTTCGCACGGAAGCCCGTGAAAAATTTGCCCGAGTACGGCCAGTAAGTTTGGCTCAGGCTAGTCGAATTAGCGGCATAACTCCCACAGACGTAGCAGTTTTGCTAGTGCATTTGGAGGGGTAAAAACCACATGAAAAGAGCTGTTAGAATAAGAAATGAGGCGACTAAGGAGAAATTTATGTTTTGCGCAAGTTATTTGTTGTCCGCCGGTTGCGGCGATTAGATCAATCTTGACGTAAACAACAAGATGGCTATAATTCGCATGGATGGCAATATTGGTAAGGCGGGTTAGGTGAATCCAGTCTGTCATCCTTGGCAACTTCAGGTTGCTCAGTATGCTGGGTTGGTTACAGGAATCTTGCGTCAAGGGTGGACGAGAGACTTTTCCCGGTGAGGCCGTGCGTGATAATCGTTCGGCGCTCGTCTTTGCGAAACACGGAGGACTAGGTACCCCGAGGCGTCTTGCGGAACAGATGCAAATCGTGGGTCCCGCTGAGACTAGCTGCGCCGCGGCTAGCGAGAGGGTAGTTTGCCAGATGAAAACCGTATTCACGACCGGCGAAGCCGCCAAAATTTGCAAAGTCAGTCAACAAACTATTATTCGCTGCTTTGATTCCGGCCAACTCAAGGGCTTCCGAGTTCCTGGCAGCCGGTTTCGTCGCATTCCCCGGGCCGAGTTGTACTCCTTCATGCGCGACAACGGCATTCCGACCGATGCGCTCGAAAGCGGCAAGCGGAAAATCCTGGTCGTCGACGACGATCAAGAACTGGTCGACCTGATTGTCGATGTCTTGGAAAAAGACGGCCGCTTCGAAGTCCGTTCCGTCAATAACGGGTTCGATGCCGGCATGATGGTCAAGGAATATCGTCCCGATTTGCTGGTCCTGGACGTCATGCTGCCCGACATCAACGGGCGCGAGGTCTGCCAGCGAGTGCGCGGCGACAAAACCATGGATGATGTAAAAATTATCTGCATTTCCGGCATGATCGAAAACGACAAAATCGAAGATTTGAAAGCCGCCGGTGCCAACGACTTTATGCACAAGCCGTTCGAAGTGGAAACCTTGGTCGATCGGATCGGGACTCTGCTGGATGTGGAATCGGTAACCACCGGTTAGTTTGCCAGCCGGCCGGTTGGATGAACACGACAAAACTCCAAGCCCATGGGTTAGCGCCCGTGGGCTTTTATTGTTTGGCAACTTTTTTGCCGCGTGGCTGGCGATGCGTTTGTGCCCAGGGCCGTGGCCTATTAAACAGTCGACATGACTTCCCGCACATTGCTCAGCCTGCCTGCGATCGTTCACGAGTCACGCCATTGGCGTTTGCCCTTGTGCGATTCCTCCGTCTTGGCATTGCTGGAGGCCTTGGCTGAAAAAACGAATACTGATCTTGCGCGCAATTTATGCGCCACCCTGTCAGCCGATCCGGCTCTGGCAATTTGGACCGTGTGGCAGGTGGCCAAAACCAGGCCGCAGGCGAATCCTTCCCCGCCGTCTTTCACCGCGGAGTTTCCGCAATCGATTACGTTGCTCGCCGCCTGGCTGGCGCCACGCTTGCTGCAGTTGCTCGATTGGTGCGATGCCCCGGCCGCAAGTGAGCTTTCGTCCGATCAGCACGGGAAGTTTGCGGCGCTCGTGGCCGAATCGATCGGCGCAGCACAACATGCTTTGCGTGTAGCCGGCCGCGAAAATGCGCTTTCGGAACCGTGCTATCTCGCGGCCTTAACCACCCGCTGGCAGGAATGGTTGCTGGCTGCAAACAATAGCGAAGCGGGCCCCGTCGCTGCCTGGCCAGCGTGGCCATTGACAGCGCCTGCGGCGGACAACTCCACTTACCCCGTGGCGCGTCCGGCCGCCGACGAAGCTTGGCGTCGCTGGCTGGTAGAAATTCCTGGCATCCACAAAACGTTGCCGGCGCTCGCAGCGCAATTGCGCCGCCTGGTGGAGCTGGAACAAAGCTTTGCAGAGCGTTTGCAAACGGCCAAGCTCGAATCACTCAAAGAATTTGCCTACGGCGCAGGACACGAACTCAACAATCCCTTGGCCAATATCGCCAGTCGCGCGCAAACTCTGCTCAAAGAGGAAACGCATCCGGAGCGGCGCCGCAGATTAGCGGCCATCAACACACAAGCTTTTCGCGCTCACGAAATGCTCGCGGACATGATGCTCTTTGCCCATCCGCCGCGACCGGTGTGGGAGCAAGTTGATGTAACGGCTTTGGTTCGCGAAGTGCTCGCCGGGCTGGCCGAACAGGCCGCCGCGCAACAAACCACGCTGCAGGCGCCGACCCGGATCGAACCGCTGCCCATTGTTGCCGATGCAGCGCAATTGCGCGTGGCCTTACGCGCCGTGTGCCAAAATTCGCTAGAAGCGCTGAACCAGGGAGGTCAAGTGACCATCGAAGTTTGCCGTTGCGACGGCGTCGAAGGCTCGACCGAGCAACCCACGAGCGCGGTGCAGATTCAAGTCACCGACAATGGCCCCGGCATCGCGCCGGAAATTCGCGACAAGCT